>NZ_JBVVQY010000010.1:187646-229606 GCF_055811615.1 Mesorhizobium sp. WSM4807 | reverse complement strand
GCGAAAACTCGCAACCTGGGATACCGACTACCTGATGGCAGCTCTCCAACCCCGTTAACCTGGACTCGTTGCCCTGGCCTTATCCGGCTCCCGCGCCCAGATGCAGCCACCAGGTGGCAAGGCTAAGGAAGGCGAGGAAACCGATAACGTCGGTAATCATCGTCGTGAAGATTGATGACGAAATCGCCGGATCGGCGCCGAGCCTGTCGAGGAACAGAGGAATCAGAATGCCGCCGAGTGCCGCAGCCAGCATGTTCACGATCATCGCCGCGGCAATGACGAAACCGAGATCGGGATTGTGAAACCAGAGGCCGGCGACCAGCCCGAGGATCGCCGCAATGACCATGCCATTCAGCAAGCCGACCACAACCTCGCGGCGAATGACGCGACCGGCATTGTAGATATCGAGGTCGCGTGTGGCGAGCGCGCGCACGGTCACTGTCATCGTCTGCGTGCCGGCATTGCCGCCCAGCGAGGCGACGATCGGCATCAGTGCGGCAAGTGCGACCATTTCCTCGATCGTCGCACCGAACATACTGATCACCGAGGCCGAGATGAAGGCCGTCCCGAGGTTGACCAGCAGCCACGGAACGCGCGAGCGCGAGGTCGAGAGAATGCTGTCCGACAGTTCTTCATCGCCGACACCACCCATGCGCAGCAGATCCTCCTCTGCTTCCTGCTGGATGACGTCGACGACATCGTCGATGGTCAGCACGCCGACCAGCCGGTCATTCTCATCGACGACGGCGGCGGAGAGAAGGTCGTATTGCTCGAATTCGCGCGCCGCCTCTTCCTGGTCCATCGTGGCCGGAATGGCGTGCCTGGTCTCATGCATGACCTCTTCGACCTTGATCGAGCGCTTGGTGCGCAGGATCTGGTCGAGGTCGATGGCGCCGAGCAGCTTGAAGCTTGGGTCGATGACGAATATCTGGCTGAAGCGGTCGGGTAGGTTCTGGTCCTCGCGCATGTAGTCGATGGTCTGGCCGATCGTCCAGAACGGCGGCACCGCGACGAACTCCGTCTGCATGCGGCGGCCGGCAGTCTCTTCGGGATAGTCGAGCGAGCGGCGCAGCCTGATCCGCTCGGTGAACGGCAGTTGCGACAGGATCTCGTCCTGATCTTCCTTTTCGAGATCCTCGAGAATGTAGACCGCGTCGTCGGAATCGAGATCCTGCACCCCCTGGGCAATCTGCGCGTTGGGCAGGCTGTCGACGATGTCGCGGCGGATCGCCTCGTCGACCTCGGTCAGCGCGGAAAAATCGAAATCGGCGCCCAGCAATTCGACCAGCGCGCGGCGCTGTTCGGGATGAAGCGCCTCGAGCAGATCGCCGAGTTCCGATTGGTGCAGGTCGTCGACTTCACGCTTCAGCGTCAGCGTGTCGCGATCGGCGATCGCGGCGCCGATCTGGGCCAAGAACGACGACAGAATGGCGCCGTCCTCGCCATAAATGTCGGCATGGCTGCCGTCAGCGGCCCTGGCGCCGGTCGTCTGTTCGTCCTGGCCTTCCACCAGCGCCTCCCGCCATCAGAATTCCGGAAAAGGTGCCTGTCACGTCTAGAACATTGGACCCAAAAGTGGAAACCGGTTTTGGGAAAAATCCGATGCTCAAACACAAAGATAGTGCGGCGGCACGATTCGACCTGAGAGTCCGCCTCTATGGCGCAACGCGTGGGAATATCAAACGAAATACGCCCTTCCCCGCCGTGGAGCGAAGGCTGGTGCAACCGGATCGCCCGACAGACGTTGATGCCGCACTCGGCCCTCCCCGCAAGGACGCGAGGGCTCAGGCGATGAGGTCAGAGACCAACGGGCGCAAGGGATGACAGACTGATCGAAATGGCAGCCGTTGGACACCGTAAATCCTCGAAGAACCGTCGAACGTCGATTCCAGGCAACTCGGTGACCGAAATATGCGACAGAGCCGGTTTGCCTTACCATCACGTCAAATGCGTTGACCTGAGCGCATGCTCGGAATTTGCGAATGGAGGGTGGAATCCTTATAGTTGTGAATTGGGCACGCTTTCGACTGCGGGCGTGCAGAATCGTAGAGAAGGATACAGATGCCGGACGTCACCTCGGATGCGGCGACACCTCGAATTGCACTCATTTCAACCCACGGCTACGTAGCTGCCAACCCACCACTCGGCGCGGCCGATACCGGCGGACAGGTGGTCTACGTCCTGGAACTTGCAAAAAAGCTGGCCCAGTTGGGCTATGCCGTCGATATCTGGACGCGGCGATTTGAAGACCAGCCTCCTGTCGATGAAGTGGCAGACGGGGTTCGTGTCCTGCGTGTCGCCTGTGGCGGACGCGATTTTATTCCGAAGGAATATCTTCACCGCCACCTTCTCGAGTGGTGTGAAAACGCGCTGCGCCTGATTCGCAGGGAAAACCTCTCCTACGACTTCATCAACAGTCACTACTGGGATGCTGGTGTGGCGGGGCAACGACTGTCGGAAGCGCTCACTATCCCGCACATCCATACGCCGCATTCCCTCGGCATATGGAAGCAGCGCCAGATGAAGACGGATTACCCGGACAAGGCCGATACATTCGAGGCCGAGTTCAATTTCACCGAGCGCATAAAGCACGAGACGATCATCTATCGAAGCTGCGCGATGGTGATCGCAACAACGCCGCCGCAGGTGGACATGCTGGTCGAAGACTACAGTCTCGAGCGCGATCGCGTACACATGATCCCGCCCGGTTACGACGACAACCGGTTCTTCCCTGTCAGCGAGGCTTCTCGCCGGCTGATCCGCCATCGGCTCGGCTTCGAGGGGCGAACGATCCTGGCGCTCGGCCGGCTCGCCACCAACAAGGGCTACGACCTGCTGATCGATGCGTTTTCCGTGGTGGCGCCGCGTGTGCCGGATGCGGTCCTGAGGCTCGCTGTCGGCGGCGAGAACATGGACGAGCAGGAACAGAAGATCCTGAACCAGCTCAAGGAACAGGTTGAACAGCTAGGCTTGCAGGATCGTGTCGTCTTTTCAGGCTATGTTGCCGACGAGGATCTGGCCGACACCTATCGGGCGGCGGACATGTTCGTCCTGTCGAGCCGCTACGAGCCGTTCGGCATGACCGCGATCGAGGCGATGGCCTGCGGAACGCCGACCGTGGTTACGATCCATGGCGGCCTCTATCGCGGGATCAGCTATGGCCGACATGCGCTCTTCGGTGATCCGTTCGACAAGGAGGATCTCGGTATCACCATCGTCAAGCCTATGAAGCACCCGCGCCTCTACGGTCGCCTGGGCCGCATGGGTGCGCACAAGGCGCGCAGCCTGTTCACCTGGACAGGTATCGCGCAGCAGTTGGTCAGCCTTGTCGAAGGACGTCCGGTGTTGAAAGCGGTCGACGACCATGATTGGGACGAACCTTGGAACGACGGCGATTGAAACCGATCGCGCTTCTATCGAGTGATCTCGACGGGACTCTGGCAGGTGATCCGCCGGCGACGTCACGCTTTCGGTTAAAATGGGAAGCGCTCGATCCCGAGCACCGGCCGGTTCTCGTCTACAACAGCGGTCGTCTGGCCGACGACATTTTGAACTTCGTCGACGAAGCCGGCCTGCCAGCGCCGGACTATGTGATCGGCGGTGTCGGTACGATGCTCGCCGGTCCGCGGCACACCTCGCGTCTCGGGCATTTTACCCAGAGGTTTTCGGAAGGCTGGTCTCTTGAAAAGGTCGATGCGGTGCTCGGATCGCTCGAAGACACCGTCCGCCAACCCGACGGCTATCAACACGCCTTCAAATCGAGTTGGTACCTGCACGACGCAAGTCCGGAAGCCCTTGCCAGCATCGAGCGCGCTCTGGCCGAGGCCGGCCTGTCAGTGACGATGATTTATTCGAGTGGACGCGATCTCGACATCCTGCCGCGTTCAGCAGACAAGGGGCAGGCGCTGGCCTGGCTCTGCAATGAACTCGGCATCGGTCTGGATGAGGTGGTGGTCGCCGGCGATACCAACAACGATCGCAGTATGTTCGACCTGCCGGGTGCGCGTGGGATTGTCGTTGCCAATGCCCTTCCCGAACTGCTTGACATGGCGCGGGACAACCCGCTGATTTACAGCGCGAAGAAACAGTTCGCCCTTGGCGTCGTCGAAGGCCTCGCTCATTGGTCGGTGTTTGCGGACGCCCGATCCTGAGCTGAAAATATTGATCTCCCTGTCAAGGTTTGAGCGCCCATACCGTCGCGTGTAGAACGGCCCCCGTCTCGGCGATGAGACGTGCCGATTGTACCGGCTCAAAACCGCTGATCCGCTTCGTGCCAGCCCAACGGCCGCGATCCGCGAAAACCTCGATCGATCCGTAGTCGAGGAATATCCGCAGCCGTTTTGGACGGGCTCCCTTGGCGATATAGTGAGGAGATTCCGCTGCGCCGCCGTCTTCATGACAAATGGCAAGTCCCTCGTCGTCAACCACAACTTCAAGTCGGACAGTTGGATGTTGGAGTTTCAGGCGGAAATGGGCACCCGGCCTTTCCAACTCGAACAGGATTTCGACCGCGCCATTGATAAAGCTTACCTGTTCTCCGGCTGCGAGGCGTGTCCGATCCAGAATATGGCTCCGCAGGCTCTCGGCTGCTCCGATGGGCGGGGTATGCAACTCGCCTGCAGACAGATGGATATTGCGAGGCAACGTCATGGCTGTGGGGAAATCGATCGCCGGTCCGGTGTCGGCCCAGTTGGCAAGCCATCCTATACCGACAATGGCATCACCGTCGACGAAGGCCTGGAAGGCGTAATTATCCGTCCCGAAGTCCAGTTCCTGTTCGAATTCCTTGGCAAACGTCCGACCATCGAACCAGCCGACAATGGCCATGGTCAGGTTCTTGCGCCGGGTGGACTGGTCCTCACTATTCATCAGCCCGAGAATTAGAACCCAGCGCGTCGCGGGATCGGTCGCGGGCCCGTCGAGCGGCAGCAAACAGGGACATTCGATCGCCGTCGTCCGATAGTGTTTCTCGACCAGAAGCTTGCCGATATATGTCCAGCCGGTGGCGGCCGTATGGTCACGGGTTTCGTAGAGCAGGACAACGCCGCCTTCATCGCTCTGGCTGCCCAGCAGCATCTTCCAAAGGCCATCCGGTCCCCTGAAGACGTATGGGTCGCGAAAATCCGCTGTCAATCCCTCGTCAAGCGGGCGGTACGGCAGGATGACGTCGGCATTTCCCGCCATGATGAGGTCGCTGGAAGTGGCAGTGAGCTGGATTTGCTGTTCCGGGATACGGTCCTGTACCTGCTCGGTGAAAAAGACGCGAATACCCGGGCCATCGGCAAGCGGGACGGCTGAGCCGGAATATGCACCGCCCCGTTTGTCGGGCCTTGCGGTAAGATCTTCCGACGGGAACAGGAAGATGGGCATGTGACGCCACCGCAAATAGTCGGAAGATACGGCGTGGCCCCAATGCATCGTATTCCACCGAAGTCCATGGGAATAATGCTGGTAAAAGAGATGTGGGCGACCTCCAAACCGACCGAATCCGTTTGGATCGTTCATCCAGCCGAACGGCGGGCGAAAATGATAGCTGTCAGGGATGTTCGGCGGCGCATTTCCGGGATTGGTGTGGAGAACTGTAATGCCTGTCTCCAGCACGTCGGCCAATGCGAACCAGTAGGCAACCGATACCGAGGTTTGATCCGTGTCGTAGTCCAGTTTGACACTGCCGCCGCCGAAGACGTGAAAAATTCTGAATTCATACTCTTCGGCGTTCGTAACGCTCACCTCGCCGAACTTGCCACGGACATTGGAAAAAGACAGCGAGCCCGGAACGTCCGGCTTGGTCGCCTTAAGCCAGATATGGAACGTGGCGTTGACTGGCAGGTCGGCATGCAGGCTTCGAATGGTGTCCCCTCCTGCAATCCTCACCTGGATGTCATTCATAAGGATGGCTCCGTTCCGCGCGGCTTTCCCAGGCAGATCGAGTATCAAACCGGGTTCTCAACCTCGAAATGCGTTGCAGAAGGTTAAGGCTGGATTTTGACTTTGGCAAAGTCATTCCCCCGATCGACAGTTTCTTGACTTCAATCGCTGCGCGGATCGCGCCTGATCTCGCGGCCGAAGAAGGATGACAGCCGGAGAGCATGATTGCATTGTCCGACAGCGCAGACTTCTCTTTTCCGCGAGTTTCGACCTCGCGGATTTGTCGTCCCTTATGCAGAGGGCGACGCCCAGTTAACCAGCGCTGTGCCCCTGGCTGACATTGCCAGGCACCTAACCTTCTATGGGTTGGCGTACCGCAAACTGTGTCTCGATCTGCGCTGGCTGGCGTCCGGTCACCCACCAGATCACCGACACCACGATGATGGAGACGTAGCCGTCAACAGCGTAGTGCCATCCGGTATATACCGAACCGTACATTATCAGGGCTGCGAACATCCAACCGAGAATACCGAGCCAGAGATTGAGGGAAGAAAGCAGATAGGCATTCAGTGTGGCAAAGGCGACGTGCATGCTTGGCATGGCCGAGATGCCACCGCCAAGGTCTGGCCGGCCGCTCTGGTAAGCCGTCAGAAGATATGCAGCGGGCTCCCGCACCATGTGGCTATAGTCGAGACCGTCCATGGCGGCGTTGAGTCCGTTGAAGCGGCCCTCGCCAACAAACTGGTGGTAGTAGATCGGCCCAACCGATGCCAGCGCCAAGGCCAGCACAGTGCCGAGGATGGATAACGTCAGCGCGGCTGCCCAGAGGTAGCGGACGCGGCCAATCTTGTCCGACCAGAGAGACACGAAAAGCATCGTGCCGAACCACTGGAAAAACCAAATGACCTCATAGCTGTTGAAGACGACGATTGACCAAATGTTGCTGTCGAGCCTGTGCGTGAGTTCCCACGGCGCTGTCCCGTGCAACCATTCATCCAGATCGGCTAACCAGTTGTCCGCATAGAATGGAACGACGGACGGGATGGCCATCTTGTAGGTAGAGAACGCGGTCAAGCTGGCAAAGAAGAACAGCAGCACCAGCAAACAGCCACGCCAGCGCGCTCGGACCAAATCTACGGCGTAGCGAGTTGGTTTTCCTCGACCATAAATAAGCGCAGCGGAACAGACACCAGCAACAAACAAGATCGGAATACCGGCGGCGAACTTCTGGGCATAAACGAGCGTTAGGTGGAAGAAAGACTGCGGACTTATCGCAGACGCGCACGTCACGTAGATTGCCAGAAAGAACGCAAGGCGCAATGACCATTTTGTCGATGGACTGTAGTTCCCCGCCTCCGCAATTGAGATCATGCTAATTTACCAAGGTTCAAATGCCGACGTCGATGGCATTATGTATGTGATAGCGAAGCAAGCTTACCATGCGGTTACTTCAACGCCTGCCTGTCACTCATAAAGATGGCTCCGTTCCGCACTGGCACGACAACGAGCAGATCCTTGTCACGGTATCGGGCATGTGTAAGCTCACCATCGACGGCATCTTCGACGCACATCCGGGCGACCTTCTTTTCTTTCCCGCCGGCCCCGCCATTGCGCGATCGGCACGGGACCGGAAGGCTGCGTCCACTACAAAATCTTCGCGCCCGCCCGTCCGGACCAACTGCCGGGTTGGATCGGACCATCGGTCCTGCGCTACGACTGAAAGCTGAATTTAGGAGGATCTCATGGCCATCGGTCCTGACACCAAAGGTGTCTACACCATTGCCCCGACGCCGTTCGAGGCGGATGGCAGGATCGACTGGGAATCACTTGATTCGATGGTCAATTTCTACGAGCGCTGCGGCGTCGATGGGATGACAATCCTCGGCATCATGGGTGAGGCCCCGAAGCTCGACGCCGGCGAATCGCTCGAGATCGTCAAACGTATCGTGGCGCGCACTCAGCTGCCGGTCATCGTCGGCGTCTCTGCCCCTGGCTTCGCCGCCATGCGCAGCCTTGCGCGCGCCTCGATGGAGGTTGGCGCGCAGGGCGTGATGATTGCGCCGCCGCCGGCGCTGCGCACCGACGACCAGATCGTCACCTATTTCCGCAACGCATCCGAAGCGGTCGGCGAGGATGTTCATTTCGTCCTGCAGGACTATCCGCTGACCCTCTCGGTCGTCATGACGCCGGCCGTCATCCGCCGCATCGTCACCGACAATCCGGCCTGCTTCATGCTCAAGCACGAGGACTGGCCGGGCCTGGAGAAGATCAGCGCGCTGCGCGGCTTCCAGAAGGACGGCTCGCTGCGGCCGCTGTCCATCCTCACCGGTAATGGTGGCCTCTTCCTCGACTTCGAGATGGAGCGCGGCGCCGATGGCGCGATGACCGGCTATGCCTTCCCCGATATGCTGGTCGACGTGGTGAAACTGTCTGCCGCCGGCGAGCGCGACAAAGCGCACGATCTTTTCGACGCCCACCTGCCCTATCTGCGCTATGAGCAGCAACCCGGCGTGGGACTTGCGGTACGCAAATATGTAATGATGAAGCGGGGTGCCATCGCGTCCGACGCCCAGCGCAAGCCGGGCGGTGCGTTGTCGGCGGCGGCCCGACAAGAGGTCGACTACCTGCTTTCGCGGCTGGAAAGTCGTGTCTAGAGCGCTTTGCGCCCCGATGGAACCAAAACCGCGCTCTAACTCTTTGTTTCAACGCGTTTTGTCGAACGCCAGACGAAGACGTTTGGCTGCCTAATGCTCTAGCTTTCGTCTTCAGCTTTTCGACTTTTGGTTGCGGACGTGAGCCTCGACCGAGGGCGCATTGACGCCGGGTCCGGTCGGCGAACGGGCCAAGGGGAGCGAATGGCACCACCGGACTGCGCTACGGGCCAGGATCCGCAGAGCCTCGGCTCGTGCCTGGCGCGCCCTATGCTCCAGCGCCAGCAGATCCAAAGGACCCTGCCGCTGCCGCCAGGTGAACAGAAGATCATCGGTTTCTCGGGTTTGCCGATCCTTGTTCGGACACATCGGTGTTGTCCCTCCCGGCTCGTTGGGAAAAAGCGATACCGAACCGAGTCAGCGGCTGGATCGCTGATAGCCGGCGTGTTTTCTGCGCGAGCCGTAGCGCTTCTCGTAAAGCGGTCGCAGCAGCGACTGAATGTCAGGATCTGACACGCGCCTGCCTGCGGTTCTTGCCGAGTTGATTCCCTTGATCTGTCCATCGAGGGCTCGGCGCACTTCGTGCGGAAAAATGCCGTTTCGATACATCGCGCTCTCCTGATTGACGAGAATGTTGGGCGCGATAGTCGATGGGCGGCACTACGGAATAATTTCAAGGAGGAGGAATTTGATTACAGTTGTAGCAACGGAGATCAGCGCATTGTCGCCGGCAACCACAGGGCAATCTGCGGGAAGATGATCAGCAGCACTGTCGTCACGCCGAGCGCAATCGTCAGGATGCTGGTGCCCTTGTAGACCTTCGTCAGGTCGGCTCCCGCGGTTGTGCCAACGACGAACGCGACAAGGCCGATCGGTGGGAAGACAAGCCCGATAGTGACCATCATCATGGAAACGACGCCGAACCAGATCGGATCGAAGCCGAGCGAAGTGATGAGCGGGAACGTCAGTTGCAATGTCAGAAGCAGCAGCGGGATCTCGTCCATGAACATGCTGATGACGAAGTAGACCGCCAAAATGGCGATGATCACCACCCAGCGATTGAGATCGATAGCGGTCACCAACGCGACGATCTCCTGCGGGATACGGCTGAGCGTCATGTAGTGGCCGAACAAGGTCGCGCCGATCAGGATCAGGAAAATCATCGCGGAGATGCGAATCGTCGATTTCAGCGCCTGCAACACGTCGTGCGCCGACAACCTGCCTAATGCGACGCCGATCACGCCCGCCATCAACGCGCCGACCGCACCGACCTCGGTCGGAGTCGCGATTCCGAGGTAGAGCAACGCGATCACGACGACGATGAGCAACAGGCTCGGCCATACGCGCGCCAGGCTTGCCCAGCGCTCCCTGGCCGGAGCGCGATAGGTCTTAGGCGCATGCGCCGGGCTGATCGTGACCCAGAGATAGATCGTCAATGCCAGCAGGATGCCGGCCAGAATGCCGGGCACGATGCCGGCGACCAGCAGCTTGCCGACGGAAGTTTGCGTGGCGAGCCCGTAGATCACCATGGCGACGCTTGGCGGGATCAGGATGTCGAGCGTCGCGCCGACGCCGATCGCGCCGGCGGCAAGCTCGTCGGAATAGCCGTGCCGGCGCATCTCCGGCATGGCGATGTTCGACATCACCGAGGCCGCGGCGACGCTCGCACCAGACATCGCGCCGAAAACCCCGCAGGAGAACATGGTGGCGATAGCAAGCCCACCGCGGATGAGCGACAACCAGTTGCTCGCCGCCGTGTAAAGGTCGCGCGCCAGCCCGCTCGAAGCCGAGAAATAGGCCATCAGGATGAACATCGGGATCGTCGTGAGCGCATAGTTCGCCACCGTATCGAACGGCGTCAGGGCGACGATGCCCAGCATCTTGGCGAGATCGCCGGTCACCACATAAATGCCCAGCATGCCCGACGCGGCAAGCGCGACCGCGATCGGCACGCCGAGCAGCAGAAGCGCGACCAGGGCGACAAGGGGAAGCGCGGTAAGCATCGGCTAACGTTCACGATGCGGCGGACCGGTCAGGACGCGGCGGACTGGTCAGGATTGCCAGCACAAGAACAAGGAAGCCGAGCGGCGCCAGCAAGTACGCCGGGCTGACCGGAACTGGAAGCGCACTCAGTGTCGTTGGGTCGGAGAGCGAGCGGTATGCCTGCTGCACGGTCGCCGCCGCGAATACCAGGCAGCACAGTATGGCAATGACGTATGCGAGGTGCTCAGCAATCGATCGCAGCGACAGCGAAAGCCGATCCACCAGAAAGGTCACCCGGACGAAGGCTCCGCCTCGAAATGCGGAGGGCAGGCCGAGAAAGATTGCCGCGGTCATCAAGTATTTCTCGGTGAGCTCGTAGGCGATCAGGATCGGGCTGTTCAAAAAATAGCGACAGGCGGCGTCGGCGCTGGTCAGCAGCATCATGATTGCGGTCGCGGTGACGGCGACGTAAGCGAGCATGAGCTCGCAACGCCGCTGCCACGTCTCGATTCGTCCAAAAACGGTCATGTCGTGGGAAGGTGGCATCGTGTCGGACATCGGCTTCTTGAAGGATGAATTTTCGTCGAGGCGTCGTCTCGCTCTGGGAACCGGCGACCGTCAGTCGTTCAACATCTCGACGGTGGCTTCGAGAATCTGTCGAGCCTCCCCGTGGCCCTTGGCTTCCATTTTTTTGACCCACGCGTCCCAGAGCGGCTGAGCGGCGATCTTGTTCCAGCGCGCCACCTCCTCCGTCGGCATCGCGTAGCGGATCATCTCACGGTTTTCCGCCTCGGCCCTGTCGAGGGCTGCCTGTTCGGCTGCGTCGAAGAAGTTCCTGCCCCACAATTTCGAACCTTCGAGGCCGCTGACGCTCATGATGGCGTCGCGGATGTCCGTGGGCAGCCTCTCCTATTTCTGTTTGTTGGCGCACAGCGAGCCGTACACGGCAGAAAGCGGCGCGATCGTGTCGTATTTCGCGACCTCGTAAAGCCGGAAGGCATTCACCGCCTCCCCAGGGCGCTCCCATGCCGTCGACCACGCCCTTGTCGAGAGCCTGGTAGACATCCGGCATCGGGACCAGTGTCGGCACGGCGCCCAGCGCCTTCATCTGCTCGGTCGGCGGTCCGCCGGTCACGCGTATCTTGAGACCCTTCAGGTCATCCAGCGTCTTCACCTGTTTGCTAGTGGTGAGGAGGAAGTACGGATGGCTCGTCCGCAGCGCCAGCGGCTGGATCTCGGCATATTCCTTCCGCATGGCGGGGAACTTTTCGTAGAGCGTCCACAACACCTCGCTGCCTTTTTCGGCGGACGTGATCGGCAGGCCAGGCAGGGTGATCACGTCCGACAGCGGGGTGATGTCCGGCCAGTAGCCGTGGAAGCACCAGCCGATGTCGACGATGCCGGCGCGCACCGCGTTCCACGTTTCCGTCCCTTTCACCAGGGTCTGGCCCGGATAGTGCTCGATCTTCACGCGGCCTTTGGTTGCTTCCTCGATCTTCCTGATCCAGGGCTGCGTCGCGTGGACGGAGCCCCAGGAGGTCGGCGGATTCTGGTCGGCCACCGTCAGTGTCACTTCCTGCGCGGGTGCCGCCGCGATCAGAGCAAGTACGGTGGCCATGATCCCGACCGCCGAGACAAGGTTTCTGACGACGTTACATGACTGGTGATAGCTCATCCTTCGCGCTCCGCTGCTCTCATGTCGAGAACGGCATTGTCTCGGAGAATTTCGCTACAGAATGATTTCAGCGAAACGGAGTTTGGTTACGTCTGTAACAACGGGGAGCTTCGTTGTTGATCGCCCGCGGCGCCTTATGGCACTTTGCTGTGGAAGGAGGCGGGCCGCTTGGCGCCGATGCTGGCCTAACGTGAGCGTCAATAGCAACCAGCGGCAATAGCGATTGGGGAAAAACCCATGGCCAAGGCAGAGGAACTCCGGACCTACATCATCAAGGGTGGCGAGGAGGGGCGGTCGCGGCTCACCCTCATTTCGCGCGTGCTGGCGCCGGCAACCCGGGCGCTTCTCGACCGCTTCGAACCACTGAACGGAATGTTGGCGCTGGACGCCGGTTGCGGCGGCGGTCACGTCAGCTTCGAACTGGCGGCTCGGATCGGTTCAAACGGCCGCGTCGTCGGATTCGATCTCGACGAAGAGAAGCTGGCGGCGGCCCGCGAAGAGGCAGCCAACCGCGGCCTCGCCAATGTCGCGTTTCACCAGGCCAGCGTGCTCGATCCGTGGCCGGTCTCGGGCGCCGCGTTGGGCTATATCCGGTTCGTACTCACGCATCTCGCGAGGCCGGAGGACGTGCTGGCGAGAGCGAGGGCGGCACTGGCGCCCGGCGGGGTCTTGATCGTCGAGGACATCGACTATGCCGGCCAGTTCTGCGATCCGCCTTGTCCGGCCGTCGACCGCTATCGCGAGCTCTTTGTCGCGACGCTCAAGGCGCGCGGCGGCGACCCGTTCATCGGGCGCAGGCTGGTCCGCCTTCTGGAGAGCGCGGGCTTTGCCAGTGTCGACTCCTGTCTCGTCCAGCCCTTCGGGCGAAGCCGCGACGTCAAGCAGACCACGTCGCTCACCATGGCGGCGATTGCCGAGGCGATCGCGACATCGGGCATCGCCTCCGCCGAAGAGGTCGACCATGTGACGCGGAGATCAAAGCCTTTGCCGACCGGCCGGACACGACCATATCCCTGCCGCGCATCTTTCAGGCGTGGGGGCGAATGAGTAGCTGAGAGATGCATTGCCTTCCGGCAACGGCCTTGCCGTATGACGGCTTTGCGTCAAACCACGCGGTTAGTGCGCGGCGTTCCGCGCCCAAACCACCCGCAGGTCCGGGCAGTGTTTCAGCTTGCATAAACAGTCTTGGGAAGAACTGCAGGGAAACACAAAATTGCGCAATAAAAATAGTAGCTTATTGGATAAAGCTGGTGCGGTCGAGAAGACTCGAACTTCCACGGGTTGCCCCACAGCGACCTCAACGCTGCGCGTCTACCAATTCCGCCACGACCGCACGTGGTAGGAGCCGGAACGAACCGGCTCGCGGCGTGTAGCAAATCGTTTCCGGCGAAACAAGGGCGCGTCGCGCAATAATTGCCCGGCATTCAGCATAACCCTCCAAAGGGGTTGGAACGCGCCCGGAACTGGACGTTTCAACTGATTGCCGCCATATGTGGGGCGACACGAGACACACCATGACAGAACGCAGCCAGATCGCCACGTCGTTCCTGCCCCTGCCCGGTTCGGCGCCGGTCGAATGGCGGATCGAACCCGGCCTCACCGCCTATCCGGATGCGCTTGCCGTGATGGAGGCGCGTGCCGAAGCGATCCGAAGCGGCGCCGCCGGCGAGATGGTCTGGCTGGTCGAGCACCCGCCGCTCTACACCGCCGGCACCAGCGCCCGCATCGAGGATCTGATCGAGCCGGACCGTTTTCCGGTGTTCGCGGCCGGGCGCGGCGGCGAATACACCTATCATGGGCCAGGCCAGCGGGTCGCTTATGTGATGCTCGACCTGAAGCGGCGGCGCGAGGACGTCCGCGCCTTCGTCGCCGCACTTGAACAATGGATCATCGGCACGCTCGCCGCCTTCAACGTGCGTGGCGAACGGCGCGAGGATCGCGTCGGCGTCTGGGTGGTGCGGCCGGATCGCCCGCCCCTGGCCGACGGATCGCTCGCCGAGGACAAGATCGCCGCCATCGGCATCAGGCTGAGGCGCTGGGTGAGCTTTCACGGTATCGCCATCAATGTCGAGCCGGATCTCGCCCACTTCAGCGGCATCGTGCCGTGCGGCGTACAGGATCACGGCATCACCAGTCTCGTCGATCTCGGTCTTCCCATAACGATGGCCGATCTCGACCTCGCGCTAAAATCCGCCTTCGAGGATGTCTTCGGACCCGCGGCACCTTTGCTTGTCGAGTTGGCCCGCAAGATCGGCTCACAAAGCGGCGCTGAACCACCGAGCTCCGACGCCGCCCTCACCCGGTGAAGAACGGGTCGCGCTGCGTCACATCGCTCCGATCCAGATCGCCATGGAAATGAGAAACGTGCTCATGCACACCAGTGACACGACATCCTGAATAAGACCGGTCATAACTCTCTCCTGTTTTCAGTATGTTCGTATTTTGTTCTGATTTTGTTCGAATGTCAACGACCGCAATCAGAGCGTGTCGCGAAATTCGGGCGCTCAGTTCGGCAGGGTTAAGGAAAGGTTGAGAGGCGGATCTCCGCCGTTTCCGCGCTGGCTGCGTGCGGGAAAACGCGGCCGCTGGTGATCAGCCCGTTAGGTGTGTCGAGATTCAGGTCAGGCCGCGCCGGAGTCGAAGACGGGCGCGAAGCGACCAGAATGGTGGCTTCCGAGAACCGGAGCGGAGCGTACTTAAGTACGTGAGCACCGGAAGCGCAGGAAACCGACGTTCGCAGGCCGGCATCACCTGAATATCGATACACCCTAAAGCGGAACAACCTTGCCGTCGGCCAGCGTGACTCGACGGTCCATGCGCGAGGCAAGCTCGTGATTGTGGGTGGCGATCAGCGCCGCCAGCCCCGATTGCCGGACCAGCGCTCCCAATGCCTCGAACACATAGGAGGCGGTGACCGGGTCGAGGTTGCCGGTCGGCTCGTCGGCAAGCAGCACCAGCGGCGCATTGGCGACGGCGCGCGCGATGGCGACGCGCTGCTGCTCGCCGCCGGACAGTTCGGACGGCCGGTGTTGCGCCCGCTTGCCGATCTGCATGTAGTCGAGCAGTTGCGCCGAACGCTCGGCAGCCTCCTTGCGCGTCAGCCCTTTTATCAGCTGCGGCATCATGATGTTTTCCAGCGCCGTGAACTCCGGCAGCAGGTGATGGAACTGATAGACGAAGCCGACATCGTTGCGGCGGATCGCCGTGCGCTCGTCGTCGGAAAGCCGCCCGCAGGCGCGGCCTGCCAGAATCACGTCGCCGGCGTCGGGCCGCTCCAGCAGTCCGGCGGTGTGCAACAGCGTCGATTTGCCGGTACCCGAAGGCGCAACCAGCGCCACGATCTCGCCGCGCTTCAGCGAAAAATCGGCGCCGTTGAGGATGGTCAGCTTGCGCGGCCCCTGGACATAGTGCCGCTCGACGCTCTTCAGCTCGATAATGGCCTCGGCCATCATTCGTACCTCAGCGCTTCGACCGGATCGAGCCTGGCCGCGCGCCATGCCGGAAACAGCGTCGCCAGGAACGACAGCACCAGAGCCATCAGGATCACCGAGATCGTCTCGCTGGCGTCCATGCGGGCAGGCAGCTGGCTCAGGAAATAGAGCTCGGGATTGAACAGCCTCTCGCCGGCCAGCCAGGAGAAGAACTGGCGGATTCGCTCGACGTTCAGGCAGATTACAACGCCCAGCAGCACCCCTGCGATGGTGCCCACCACGCCGATCGCCGCGCCCGTCATCAGGAAGATGCGCAGGATTGCGCCGCGCGTGGCGCCCATGGTGCGCAGGATGGCGATGTCGTGGCCCTTGTCCTTCACCAGCATGATCAGGCCCGAGATGATGTTGAGCGCCGCCACCAGCACGATCAGCGTCAGGATCATGAACATGACGTTGCGCTCCACTTGCAGCGCATCGAAGAAAGTCCTGTTGCGTTCTCGCCAGTCGACCATGGTGATCGGCCGCTGCGACGCCTCCTCGACCTTCGCTTTCAGCGCATCGACATTGTCGGGATTGTCGACATAGATCTCGATCGCCTGAGCCCGGCCATCCATGTTGAAATAGAGCTGCGCTTCCGAGAACGGCATGTAGACGATGGAGCTGTCATATTCTGACATGCCGACCTCGAAGATCGCCGTGACCGGATAGCCTTTCATGCGCGGTGTCGTGCCGAGCGGCGTCACATCGCCGTCGGGCGCGATAAGCGTGATGGTGTCGCCGAGCACAAGACCGAGATTGTCGGCCATGCGGCTGCCGATGGCGACGCCCTCGCCTGTGTCGAAGCCGGCGATCGAGCCCTGCTTGATATTGCTGGCGACGATTGAAATCTTGCCGAGATCTTCGCCGCGTATGCCGCGCACCAGCGCCCCTGATCCGCCGCCGATGTTGCCTTGCGCCAGGACCTGCCCGTCAATCAGCGGAATGGCGTATTGGACGCCGGGCACGCCGTTGATGCGGCCGGCAACCTGCTCATAGTCCTCCAGCGGCATGTCGAGCGGCTGCACGATCAGATGGCCGTTGACGCCGAGGATGCGCGTCAGGAGCTCGGCGCGAAACCCGTTCATGACAGCCATCACGACGATCAGCGTGGCGACGCCCAGCATGATGCCGAGGAAGGAGATCGATGCGATGACGGAGATCACCGTCTCCTTGCGGCGCGAGCGCAGATAGCGCCATGCGACCATGCGTTCGAAAACGGAAAAAGCTCCGGCGCCCGGGGGTTTCGCTGCGGCTTCGCTCATCCGGCAAAACCGAAGCGTTTCTTCATGTCCACGATCGGCAGCGTCTCACGCTCGCCGGTCCTGCGATTCTTGATCTCGACCTCGCCGGCCGCCACGCCGCGCGGCCCGACGATGACCTGCCACGGCAGACCGATCAGGTCGGCGGTGGCGAACTTGCCGCCTGGCCGCTGGTCGGTATCGTCGTAGAGCACGTCCTTGCCGACGGCGACAAACGCCGCATGGAGTTCGTCGCAGACGCGGTCGCACTCGGCGTCGCCGGCCTTCATGTTGATCAGGCCGATGTCGAAAGGCGCCACCGCCTCCGGCCAGATGATGCCGTTGTCGTCATGGCTGGCCTCGATGATCGCCGCGACCAGCCGCGTCGGACCGATGCCGTAGGACCCCCCGGAGGCAAAATGATCCTTGCCGTCGGGCCCGGTCACCTTGGCACCCATCGGCTTCGAATATTTGTCGCCGAAATGGAAGATGTGGCCGACCTCGATGCCGCGCGCCGAGACCCGGTCGCTTGTCGCAACCTTCTCCCACGCCGCCTCGTCGTGCATCTCGTCGGTCGCGGCATAGGGCGTCGTCCATGTCTTGACGATATCGCCGATCGCGGCATCGTTGGAGAAGTCGGTGTCCGCCCCCGGCACATCAAGCGCGAGATAGTCGCGATGGCAATAGACCTGGCTCTCGCCGGTGTCGGCCAGGATGATGAATTCGTGGCTGAGGTCGCCGCCGATCGGCCCGGTGTCGGCACGCATAGGGATTGCCTGCAGCCCCATGCGCGTGAACGTCCTGAGATAGGACACGAACATCCTGTTATAGGCCGCCTTGGCGCCTTCGAAATCGAGATCGAAGGAATAGGCGTCCTTCATCAGGAACTCGCGCGAACGCATGACGCCGAAGCGCGGCCGCACCTCGTCGCGGAATTTCCACTGGATGTGATAGAGATTGAGCGGCAGATCCTTATAGGACTTCACATAGGCGCGGAAAATCTCGGTGACCATCTCCTCGTTGGTCGGTCCATAGAGCATGTCCCGGTCCTGCCGGTCCTTGATGCGCAGCATCTCCTTGCCGTAGTCGTCATAGCGGCCGCTTTCGCGCCACAGCTCGGCGGACTGGATGGTCGGCATCAGGATCTCGAGCGCGCCGGCCCGGTCCTGCTCCTCGCGAACGATGCGGCAGACCTTGTCCAGCACCCTTTTGCCGAGCGGCAGCCAGGAGAAACTGCCTTGCCCCTGCTGGCGGATCATGCCGGCGCGCAGCATCAGCCGGTGCGAGACGATTTCGGCCTCGCGCGGATTTTCTTTGAGGATAGGCAGGAAATAGCGCGACAAACGCATGGACTGGTCCGTGAGAGAGAGGATTGCCGCACCGGAATCGGCGCAGCGCAGGCTTGCTTGCCCCGCTTCATAGCCATTTCATGACGGAATGGAAACCCGCCCCTCGGGACGCCGCAAAGGGTCCGCAGTGCCTCATCCGCCTTGCTGGTCGTTTCGCAAGCAACGCCTGCCATACTATTGTGCACTGCAGCACGAGATTGCTTATTTCCGGGCAAAATTCTGCGTGACATTTTCACATGCCTTGGTCTAATGTGCCCCGATAACCGAGAGGGCGGAAAGAAATCTGCCCTCCTACGCGGTCAAAGTCTTGGGAGGATGCGATCTAGGCGCGGTTACTCGCTGCCGCCGGACACCGGAAACAGATCGGACGCGTTTAAATTGCAAGGCCTTGTGCCTTGCATTTTTTTTGTGCAATCATCTGGTTAGCACGACAAATTACTAAACCACTTTACCTTGCGTCAGCACAGCGGGTTCGGAACCTGCATCGGCTTCCAGCCCGGATTGGTGCTCGCATGCAAGATGTGGCCAGCCGTGCCCGGCGGTCTAATTTTGGGGTCTCTGGCTGAAATCCGGCACGATGTGCAGGATGTCGTCGATGCCGAGGCCGAGCCCCCTCGTAATGCCATAGAAGATGCCAAGAAGAACCATCGTGACGATCGTCGTCCGCAGCACGGCGCGCAGCATATGGGGTCCGCGCGGCGCGCTGGGTACCGTGCCCAGCGTCACGTCCTCATCCTCGTCCTGCGTCCTCAGACTGAACGGCAGGATGGCGAACAGCACTACCCACCATGTGATGAAGAACAGGGCGAGGAACGAAACCCAGCTCATGCTTGCTCCAGTTCGACCAGCGTGCCGAAGAAATCCTTGGGATGCAGGAACAGCACCGGCTTGCCATGCGCGCCGATCTTCGGGTCGGCGTCGCCAAGGACGCGGGCGCCGCTGGCCTTGAGGTGATCACGCGCGGCAAGAATGTCGTCGACCTCGTAGCAGACATGATGCATGCCGCCCGAGGGGTTCTTCTCGAGGAATGCCGCGATCGGCGAATCCTCGCCGAGCGGCTCCAGCAATTCGATCTTGGTGTTGCCGACATCGACGAACACCACCGTCACGCCATGCTCCGGCAGCGCCTGCGGCGCGCTCACCCGAGCGCCGAGCGTATCGCGATAGGCCGCCGTCGCCGCGGCCAGATCCGGCACAGCAAGCGCGACATGGTTCAGGCGTCCGAGCATAGGTTTTCCTCAGGGCAGTAAGGCAATAGGGCAGTATGGGAGTAGGGAAAAACTACTTCTCCCCCTACTGCCGTACTGCCCTACTCCCCTACTCCCCTTACCTTGTGACGAACACCGTCACCAGCGGCTTCTTGCCCCAGGCTTCATTGGCGGCGCCGCGGACGGCGCGGCGCACTGCCTCCTGCACGAGGTCGAGATCTCTTCGGCGCTGACGGGGGATGGAGTCCACGGCGCCGATTGCCGCATCGATCATCAGGTCTTCCAGGCTCTCGCCGTGGGCATCGGCCTCGGCGACGCCGATGGCGACCAGATCGGGATCGCCGGCGAGCTCATACCTGTCGTCGAGCACGACATTAACCGCGACATGGCCGGCAAAGGACAGCTTGCGCCGGTCGCGAATGCCCATCGCCTGGTCAGTGCCGATCAGCCTGCCGTCCTTGTAGATGCGGCCGAACGGCACCTGGTCGATGATCGTCGCCGCACCGGGATAGAGCCGCAGCATGTCGCCGTCGCGGACCTGCGCCACCTGGCCGATGCCGGACACCGACATCAGCGACCCCTGCGCCACCAGATGCGCGGCCTCGCCATGCACCGGCACGCCGATCTGCGGGCGCACCCATTGATACATCTTGCGCAATTCGCTGCGACGCGGATGTCCGGAGACGTGCACCAGCGCATCGCCGTCCTCGATGATCTTGATGCCGAGATCGATCAGCCGGTTCTTGATCTCGAGGATGCCCTTCTCGTTGCCGGGAATGGTGCGCGAGGAAAACACCACCGTGTCGCCTGCCGTCAGCGACACCGATTTCATCTCATCGCGCGACAGTTTTGCCAAGGCCGCAAGCGTCTCGCCCTGGCTGCCAGTGCAGATGATGACGAGGTTTTCGCGCGGGATGAAGCCAAAGTCCTCCTCGGCGATGAATTCAGGCAGCCCGTCCATATAGCCGAGCTCGCCGGCAACATCGATGACGCGCTTCAGCGAGCGGCCGAGCACCAGGCACTGGCGGCCAGCATCGCGTGCCGCCTTGGCAATGGAGACGATACGCCCGACATTGGAGGAAAAAGTGGTGACCGCGACCCGGCCCTTGGCGCTCTGGATGACGCCCTTGAGGCCCTCGCCAACCGCCACTTCCGATGGCGATTCCCCTTCCCGCAGCGCATTTGTGGAATCGCAGATCAGCGCCAGCACGCCGTTGTCGCCATAGGCGCGGAAGCGGGCCTCGTCGGTCATCGGCCCGATCGTCGGCGCCGGATCGATCTTCCAGTCGCCGGTATGGATGACGGTGCCGGCCGGCGAGGTGATCGCCAGCGACATCGGTTCGGGGATCGAATGCGCGACCGGGATGGCCTCGATCTCGAACGGGCCGACGCTGAATTTTTCGCCGGCGCGGTAGATCGTCACCGGGATTTTCGGTGCACCTTGCACGCCCTGCCGCTTGGCTTCCAGCAATCCAGCGCCGAACGGCGTCATCCAGACCGGCGCCTTGAGCTTCGGCCATGTGTCGAGCAGCGCGCCGTAATGGTCCTCATGCGCGTGCGTGATGACGATGCCGCGCAGATTGGCGATGTTCTCCTCGATGAAGCGCGTGTCTGGCAGCACCAGGTCGACGCCGGGCAGGCTGGCATCGGGAAAGGTGACACCGACATCGACGACGATCCATTCGCGCGCATTGGCCGGGCCGTAGCCATAGAGGGCGAAGTTCATGCCGATCTCGCCGACGCCGCCGAGCGGCACGAAGACGAGTTCGGCGTTTTCCGCTGTCGCCATGATCTTTCCTTTCCTGGCCGGTCAAGCCAAGCCCTTCCAAACGGGGCCGGTCAAACCTGACCCGTCAAAACTGGGCCGACGCGACTGCACCGAAATGCACATCGCCGGCGGCGATCGTCAGAACCGAACCCTCATCGTCGCGGATCACGAAACGGCAGTCCTCGTCAATGGTCTCGAACGTGCCGCGCACCACATTACCGTCAATTCTGACAGCAACCTGCCCGCCAAGCCCTGCCGCGCGCGCCAGCCAGCGCCGCCTGACGGCGGAAAGCCCGCGCCCATCATTCCACAGCCGCGCATTCTCGCTCCAGGCATCCGACAGCGCCAGAAACAACGTCTCGGCATCGCAAGCAGCGCCCAGCGCCCTGAGCGATGTCGCCGGATAAGGCAAATCTTTGGGATAAGCCACAACATTGACACCGACGCCCACAGCCACCGCGAAGCGATCGCCTTCGAGTATCGCCGATTCCAGCAGGATGCCGGCAAGCTTGGCGCCGGAGGCGAGCACATCGTTTGGCCATTTCAGCTCGAAACGGCTTCTTCCATCGCTGCCGCCGTCGAGGCCGATTGCGATCCGGCCCTTCGGCACGACGGCGTCGAGCGCATCGGCCAGCGCCAGGCCGGCGACGAAGCCGAGCGTCGCAGCCAGGCGAAGCTCGGCATTTGTGACCACCAGCAGCGTCGCCGCCAGATTGCCCTCGGGCGTCGCCCAGACCCGGCCTCGCCGGCCACGACCGCTTTCCTGTTTTTTTGAAACGACCCAGAGCTTGCCCGGATCCCCCGCCCGCGCATGGTCCAGCGCCAGCGCATTGGTGGAGCCGACCGTGTCATGTGCCTCGAGCCGAAACCCTTCCGAGGCCGCTGTTGGAGCCAGCCGAAATGCCATCCCGTCAGAAAAATGTCTTGGCTGCGGCTTCGGCATAGGTGCCGATCGGCCCGCCGATCAGCACGTAGAACAGCACGAAGGCGCCGCAGACGCCGAGCACGACGCGAAGCTCGGTCGCCATCGGCACGAAGCCGCCGACCGGTTCGTCGAACCACATGATCTTGATGATGCGCAGATAATAGTAGGCGCCCACCACCGAGGCCAGCACGCCGATGATCGCCAGCGCGTAGAGGTTGGCGTTGATGGCGGCGAGGAACACGTACCACTTCCCCCAGAAGCCGGCCAGCGGCGGGATGCCGGCCAGCGAGAACATCAGGATGGTGAGGATCGTCGCCATGATCGGATTGGTCGACGACAGGCCGGCGAGATCGCTGATCTGCTCGACATTGCCTTCCTTGCGCCGCATGGCGAGGATGAAGGCGAAGGTACCGAGCGTCATCACCAGATAGATCAGCATGTAGATAGCGACGCCGCGCACGCCAGCCTGGCTGTTGGCGGCGAGGCCGACCAGCGCGTAGCCCATATGGCCGATGGAGGAATAGGCCATCAGCCGCTTTATATTGGTCTGACCGATAGCCGCGAAGGCGCCGAGCACCATCGAGGCGATCGAGATGAAGACGATGATCTGCTGCCAGTCGGCGGCGATCGGCTTGAACGCGCCCATGGTGACGCGCACGATCAGCGCCATCGCCGCCATCTTCGGCGCCGCGGCGAGAAAGGCCGTCACTGGCGTCGGCGCGCCTTCATAGACGTCGGGCGTCCACATGTGGAACGGCACCGCCGATATCTTGAAGGCGAGGCCGGCCAGCACGAAGACCAGGCCGAAGACGAGGCCAAGCTGCCGCTCGCCGCCGCCCAACGCCGTGGCAATCTCCTGGAACCCGGTGTTGCCGGTGTAGCCGTAGACGAGGCTGATGCCGTAAAGCAGCATGCCCGACGACAGCGCGCCGAGGACAAAATATTTCAAACCCGCCTCGGTCGAGCGCAGATTGTCCCGGTTGATCGCCGCCAGCACGTAGATCGCCAGCGACTGCAATTCGAGGCCGAGATAAAGCCCGATCATGCCGTTGGCCGAGATCATCAGCATCATGCCGAGCGTGCACAGCAGGATCAGCACCGGATATTCGAACTTGTCGAAATGCTCCGCCTTGGCGAAGCGCATCGACATGACCAGCGTCACCGCCGACCCCATCAGCGCCAGCACCTTCATGAAGCGGGCGAAGGGATCCTGGACGAAGGCTTCGCCGTAAGCGTTGCCCTGCCCGGTGGAAAAGATCGTCCAGACGCCGGCAACCACCAGGACGGCGACGGCAAGGCCGCTCACCGTGGTGGTGGTGTTGGCGCGCGAATAGGCGCCGAGCATCAGCAGCGCCAGGGCGCCAGTGGCGAGGATCAGCTCTGGTGTCGACAACGACAGGCTGGAGAGAAGGTCCGGCGTCATGGTTCGCAAAACCTCTCAGTCAGTTAGCCGCCGCGGTCTGCGCGGTGTCGATGGATGCGGTGACATTGGTGACGAGCGCCTTGACCGATTCGGCCGTCGCGTCGAAGACCGGCGCCGGGTAGACGCCGAAGAAGATGACCAGCGCGGCCAGCGGGTAGATGATCACCTTCTCGCGCGCCGACAGGTCGAGCAGGCCTTTCAGGCTGTCCTTGGTCAGCGCGCCGAAGATCACCCGGCGATAGAGCCAGAGCGCATAGGCGGCCGACAGGATGACGCCGGTGGCGGCGAAGAACGCCACCCAGGTGTTGACCCGGAACACGCCGAGCATGGTCAGGAACTCGCCGACGAAGCCGCTGGTGCCGGGCAGGCCGACATTGGCCATGGTGAAGATCATGAACACGGTGGCGTATTTCGGCATGTTGTTGACCAGCCCGCCATAGGCGTCGATGTCGCGCGTGTGCAAGCGGTCGTAGATGACGCCGACGCAGAGGAATAGCGCGCCGGAGACGAGGCCGTGCGACAGCATCTGGAAGATTGCCCCCTGGACCCCTTCCTGGTTCATCGCGAAGATGCCCATGGTGACGAAGCCCATATGGGCGACCGACGAATAGGCGATCAGCTTTTTCATGTCCTCCTGCATCAGCGCCACCAGCGAGGTGTAGATGATGGCGACCACGGACAGCGCGAAGACCAGCGGCGCGAACATCTCCGAGGCGATCGGAAACATCGGCAGCGAAAAGCGCAGGAAGCCGTATCCGCCCATCTTGAGCAGGATGGCGGCCAGGATCACCGACCCGGCCGTCGGCGCCTCGACATGCGCGTCCGGCAGCCAAGTGTGCACCGGCCACATCGGCATCTTCACGGCAAAGGAGGCAAAGAAGGCGAGCCATAGCCAGGTCTGCATGGTGGCCGGGAAGTTGTGCGTCAGAAGCGTCGGAATGTCGGTGGTGCCGGACTGGAAGAACATCGCCATGATGGCGAGCAGCATCAGCACCGAGCCGGCCAGCGTGTAGAGGAAGAACTTGAACGAGGCATAGACGCGCCGCTTGCCGCCCCACACGCCGATGATGATGAACATCGGGATCAGGCCGGCTTCGAAGAAGACATAGAACAAAACGATGTCGAGCGCGCAGAACACGCCGATCATCAGCGTCTCCAGCAGCAGGAAGGCGATCATGTAGGCCTTGACGCGTTGCTCGATCGATTCCCACGAAGCCAGGATGCACAGCGGCATCAGGAAGGTGGTCAGGATGACGAACAGCATGGAGATGCCGTCGACGCCCATATGGTAGGAGATGCCGGAATCCAGCCAGGCAAACTTCTCGACGAACTGGAAGCCAGGCTCCGAATTGTCGAAGCCGGTCCAGATGAACAGCGAGATGATGAAGGTGATGCTCGTCGTCCACAACGCGATGGCGCGGATGTTGCGGCGGGCATTCTCGCTGTCGTCACGCACGAACAGGATGAGCAGCACACCAACCAGCGGCAGGAAGGTGACCAGCGAGAGGATCTTCATCAGAGCATCATCCAGGTGACGAGTGCGGCAACGCCGATCAGCATGGCGAAGGCATAGTGATAGAGGTAGCCGGTCTGCAGCTTGACGACCCGGTTGGTGACGTCGACGACGCGCGCCGAAACGCCGTCCGGACCAAGCCCGTCGATGACGGTGCCGTCACCGGTCTTCCACAGGAAGTGGCCGAGGCGTTTTGCCGGCCGCACGAACAGGAGGTCGTAGAGTTCGTCGAAATACCACTTGTTGAGGAGGAAGGCGTAGAGCCCGCGATGCTGCGCCGCCAAATTCTTCGGCATTTCCGGCGCGCGGATGTAGAATTGCCAGGCAATCGCAAAGCCGATCAGCATGGCGATGAACGGCGCCAGCTTCACCCACAGCGGCACTTCGTGGATGTCGTGCAGGATATGGTTTTCCGGCAGCGTGAACAGCGATGCCTTCCAGAACTCGGCATAGCCCTCGCCGATGAAGGCGCCATGGAAGATCAGGCCGGCGAACAGCGAGCCCGCCGCCAGGATGAACAGCGGCACCAGCATGACCGGCGGCGATTCATGGACATGGTGCATCACCTCGTGGCTCGCCCGCGGCTGGCCGTGGAAGGTCATGAAGATCAGCCGCCAGGAATAGAAGCTGGTGAAGCAGGCGGCGACGACCAGCAGCACGAAGGCAAGGCCGGCGATCGGATTGTGCGCGGCAAAGGCGCTTTCGATGATCGCGTCCTTGGAGAAGAAGCCGGCGGTGCCGATGACTGTCACCGGGATACCGACGCCGGTCAGCGCCAGCGTACCGATCACCATCATCCAGTAGGTCTTCGGAATGAGCGTTCTGAGGCCGCCCATCTTGCGCATGTCCTGCTGGTCGGAGACGGCGTGGATCACCGAGCCCGAGCCGAGGAACAGCAGCGCCTTGAAGAAGGCATGCGTGAACAGATGGAAGATCGCCGCGCCATAGGCACCGACACCAAGCGCCACGAACATGTAGCCGAGCTGCGAGCAGGTCGAATAGGCGATGACGCGCTTGATGTCGTTCTGAACGAGGCCGACGGTCGCCGCGAAGAAGGCGGTGAAGGCGCCGATGAAGGTGACCACGATCAGCGCTGAATGCGACAGTTCGAACAGCGGCGACAGCCGCGCCAGCATGAACACGCCGGCCGTCACCATGGTGGCGGCATGGATGAGCGCCGAGACCGGCGTCGGGCCTTCCATGGCGTCCGGCAGCCAGGTGTGCAGCGGCACCTGGGCCGACTTGCCCATGGCGCCCATGAACAAAAGCAGGCAGACAACGGTCATCGCAGCCTGCTTGTCGAGCGCATAGCCGAGGAAGGTCAATACGGCAGCGCCCTCTGGGGCACCTTCGGCCGGAACGAACGTCGCCGCATTGGCGAAGATGGTGCCGAGATTGACCGAGCCGAACAGCACGAACACCCCGAAGATGCCGAGCGCGAAGCCGAAATCGCCGACACGGTTGACGACGAAGGCCTTGATCGCGGCGGCATTGGCCGATGGCTTCTTGTACCAGAAGCCGATCAAGAGATAGGAGGCGAGGCCGACGCCTTCCCAGCCGAAGTACATCTGCACGAGGTTGTCGGCCGTCACCAGCATCAGCATGGCAAAGGTGAACAGCGACAGATAGGCGAAGAAGCGCGGCCGGTTCGGGTCGTGATGCATGTAGCCGATCGAGTAGATGTGAACCAGCGCCGACACCGTGTTGACGACGACCAGCATAACCACCGTCAGCGTGTCGATGCGCAGTGCCCAGGCGGCCTCTAACCCGCCCGACTGGATCCAGCGCAGCACCGGCACGGTGAACACTTCGCCCTCGCCGAAGCCGACCGAGAATAAGGCGACCCACGACAGCACGGCTGATATCACCAGCAAGCCGGAGGTGAGGTATTCGGACGCCTTGGCGCCAAGCGACGTGCCGAACAGGCCGACGATCAGGAAGCCGAGCAGAGGAAGGAAGACGATGGCCTGATACATGGTGGTTTCCGTCAACCCTTCATCATGTTCACGTCTTCGACCGCGATCGAACCGCGGTTGCGGAAGAAGACGACGAGAATGGCGAGGCCGATCGCAGCTTCAGCCGCTGCGACCGTCAGCACGAACATCGCAAACACCTGTCCGACGAGATCACCGAGTGCTGCCGAGAAGGCGACGAAATTGATGTTGACCGCGAGCAGGATCAGCTCGATCGACATCAGGATGACGATGATGTTCCTGCGGTTGAGAAAAATGCCGAACACGCCGAGCGTGAACAGGATCGCCGATACGGTCAGATAGTGTGCGATGCCGACGACCATCTCAGATTCCTTCGCCCGTCTTGACCTTGCGGATTTCCATTCCCGTTGCCGGCGTGCGGCCGACCTGGGCGGCAATTGACTGCCGCTTGATGCCCGGCTTATGGCGCAGCGTCAGCACGATGGCGCCGATCATGGCGACCAGCAGCACAAGGCCCGCAATCTGGAAATAGTAGAGGTAGTCCGTGTAGAGGATGTCGCCGAGCGCTGCGGTGTTCGAGCGCGCGGCAAGGTCCGGAATGGGTTTTGCAACCGTCGCGGCCAGTTGCGGCGCGAACGTATAGCCGCCGAGCACGACGATCAGCTCAGCCGCCAGGATCAGCCCGACCAGCGCGCCGATCGGCGCATATTGCAGGGCGCCTTCCTTCATTTCGGCGAAATCGACGTCGAGCATCATGACGACGAACAGGAACAGCACCATGACCGCGCCGACATAGACGACAAGCAGGATCATCGCCAGGAACTCGGCGCCGGTCAGCATGAACAGGCCCGCGGCATTGAAGAAGGTCAGGATCAGGAACAGCACCGAATGCACGGGATTGCGCGCCGAAATGACCATGAACGCCGACGCCACCGCGACAAAGGCGAAGAGGTAGAAAAAGGCCGCCTCTAGTCCATTCAGCATGGGTTCCCCCGGGGTTCCTGTCGGACCGGCTTTCGCACTGTCCGTTGTGTGCTTCGTTCCGCCTACGGTGCCGAAGCCGCGTGTTCCTTAAACGAGGCCCTTCGCCTCGTCCATGCGTCAAATGTCAGCGGTACGGCGCATCCAGCGAGATGTTGCGCGCCAGTTCGCGCTCCCAGCGGTCGCCATTGGCCAAGAGCTTGTCCTTGTCGTAATAAAGTTCCTCGCGCGTCTCGGTCGCGAACTCGAAATTCGGCCCCTCGACGATGGCGTCGACAGGGCAGGCCTCCTGGCAGAAGCCGCAATAGATGCACTTCACCATATCGATATCGTAGCGCACGGTGCGGCGCGTGCCGTCGTTGCGGCGCGGGCCGGCCTCGATGGTGATGGCCTGCGCCGGGCAGATCGCCTCGCACAATTTGCAGGCGATGCAGCGTTCCTCGCCGTTCGGATAGCGGCGCAGCGCATGCTCGCCGCGGAAGCGCGGACTGGTCGGCCCCTTCTCGTGCGGATAGTTGATCGTCTCCTTCGGCGCGAAGAACTGGCGCATCGACAGGAAGAAAGCGCTGACAAAGTCCTGCAGGAGCAGCGATTTTGCGGCTTGGGCTAGAGCAGACATCACGCAAACCCCGTGATCTTGAGGAACGCGGCGACAATCACCACCATCGCCAGCGAGATCGGCAGGAAGACCTTCCAGCCGAGCCGCATCAGCTGGTCGTAGCGGTAGCGCGGCACGAAGGCCTTCACCATCGAGATCATGAAGAACACCAGGCAGACCTTGAGCACAAACCAGATCAGGCCCGGAACCCAAGTGAAGGGAGCGAAGTCGAAGGGCGGCAGCCAGCCGCCGAGGAACAGGATGGTGGCCAGCGCGCACATCAGCACGATGGCGACATATTCGCCGAGGAAGAACAGCAGGAACGGCGTCGACGAATACTCGACCATATGGCCGGCAACGAGTTCCGATTCGGCTTCCACAAGGTCGAAAGGCGGGCGGTTCGTCTCGGCCAGCGCCGAGATGAAGAAGATGATGAACATCGGGAACAGCGACAGCCAATGCCAGTCGAGGAAGGTGTTGGGCAGGCCAACCCGCGTGCCCAGCCCATCCTGCTGCGACAGCACGATATCGGACAGGTTGAGCGAGCCGACGCAAAGCAGCACGGTAACGATGACGAAACCGATCGAGACTTCGTAGGACACCATTTGCGCCGCCGAGCGCAGCGCGCCGAGGAACGGATATTTCGAGTTGGACGCCCAGCCGCCCATGATCACGCCATAGACCTCGAGCGAGGAGATGGCGAAGACGTAGAGGATGCCGACATTGACGTTGGCGATCGCCCAGCCCTCATTGACCGGAATGACCGCCCAGGCCGAGATCGCCAGCACCGCCGACACCAACGGCGCCAGCAGAAAAACGCCCTTATTGGCGCCGGACGGAATCACCGGCTCCTTGAACACGAACTTCAGAAGGTCGGCGAAAGCCTGCAGCGTGCCCCATGGGCCGACGACGTTGGGGCCGCGGCGCAACTGCACCGCCGCCCAGATCTTGCGATCCGCGTACAGGATGTAGGCGACGAAGATCAACAGCACGACGATCAGCACGACCGACTTCAGCAGGATGAGCAGCGCCGGCAGCACGTAAAAGGAGAAGAAGGTGTCCATGCTTATTCCGCCGCCTGCCTGAAGCCGTTTTTCGCCAGCGCCGAGCATTCCGCCATCACCGCGGAAGCCCGCGCGATCGGGTTGGTCAGGTAGAAATCCCTAACCGGCGAGGTGAAGCTGCCCTTGTTAAGCCGCCCGCCGAGCTTCGCCACCCTGGCGACATCGTCAGTGTTGCCGGCCGCGACCTGGTCGATGCGGGCAAGATGCGGGTATTCGCCATAGAGTTTTGCGCGAAGCTGCGGCAGTGAATCGAACGACAATCTCTTGCCCAGCACATCCGACAGCGCCCGCAGGATCGCCCAGTCCTCGCGGGCATCGCCCGGCGCGAAGCCGGCACGGTTGGTCTGCTGCACGCGGCCCTCGGTGTTGACGTAGGTGCCCGACTTCTCGGTATAGGCGGCGCCCGGCAGGATGACGTCGGCGCGGTGCGCGCCGTGGTCGCCATGCGTGCCGATATAGACGACGAAGGCGGCGCCGGTCTTGGCCATGGCGATCTCGTCGGCGCCGAGCAGGAACAGCACGTCCATGTCGCCCAGCATGCCGGCGACGTTCTTGCCGCCCTCGCCCGGCACGAAGCCGACATCAAGACCGCCGACACGCCCCGCCGCTGTGTGCAGCACGGCAAAGCCGTTCCAGTCGGCTCTCGCGGCATTGACGGCCAGGCTAAGCTTCGCCGCCTGGCCGAGCACGGCCGCGCCATCCGAACGTACCAGCGCACCTTGGCCGACGATAACAAGCGGATGCGTCGCCTTCTTCAGCACCTGGAAGAACTTGCCATTGCCGTCCGCCAGATCCTTCAGCGATTCCGTTCCGGCGCCGAGCTGCTCATAATCGTAGCGCGTATCGCCGACATCGCCGATGACGCCGACCGGCAGGTTGCCGACCCGCCAGCGCTTGCGGATGCGAGCGTTGAGCAAGGACGCTTCGAAGCGCGGATTGGCGCCAATGATCAGCACCGCGTCCGCCTGCTCGATGCCCTCGATGGTCGGGTTGAAGATATAGCTTGCCCGGCCGAGCGACGGATCGAGCGCAGCACCATCCTGGCGGCAGTCGGTGTTCTTCGAGCCGAGCGACGCCATCAGCAGCTTCAGCGCATAGATCTCCTCGACGGCAGCAAGATCGCCTGATATGGCGCCGATCTTGTCGGGTGCGGTACTCGACACCGCTTCCTTGATCGCGGAGAAAGCCTCGGCCCAGCTTGCCGGGGCCAGCTTGCCGTTCTTGCGTACGTATGGCCGGTCGAGGCGCTGGGCGCGCAAGCCGTCCCAGATGAAGCGGGTCTTGTCGGAAATCCACTCCTCATTCACCGCCTCGTTGGTACGCGGTAGGATGCGCATTACCTCGCGGCCTCTGGAATCGACGCGGATCGCCGAGCCGACGGCGTCCATGACGTCGATGGATTCGGTCTTAGTCAGTTCCCACGGTCGCGCCTGGAAGGCGTAGGGTTTGGAGGTCAGCGCACCGACCGGGCAAAGGTCGATGACGTTACCCTGCAGTTCCGAGGTCATCGCGCTTTCGAGATAGGTGGTGATCTCGGCGTCCTCGCCGCGGCCGATCAGGCCGAGCTCTGAAATACCGGCAATTTCGGTGGTGAAGCGGACGCAGCGCGTGCAATGGATGCAGCGGTTCATGATCGTCTTGACCAGCGGCCCGATATATTTGTCTTCGACCGCCCGCTTGTTCTCGTGATAGCGCGAGGAATCGACGCCGAACGCCATCGCCTGGTCCTGCAGGTCGCACTCGCCGCCCTGGTCACAGATCGGGCAATCGAGCGGATGGTTGATCAGCAGGAATTCCATCACACCTTCCCTGGCCTTCTTGACCATCGGCGTGTTGGTGAAGATTTCCGGCGTTTCGCCATTCGGTCCCGGGCGCAGATCGCGCACGCCCATGGCACAGGACGCCTGCGGCTTGGGTGGCCCGCCTTTCACCTCGATCAGGCACATGCGGCAATTGCCGGCGATCGACAGCCGCTCATGGAAGCAGAAGCGCGGCACTTCCGCGCCGGCGTCCTCGGCTGCCTGCAGCAGCGTGTAGTGGTCGGGTACAGTAATCTCTTTCCCGTCGACCTTGAGCTTTGCCATGTCGTCTCAAACCCCTGCGGACATTCCGCAATCTTTCTCTCCGGGCGCAGCCGAAACCGCGCCCGGCATTGAATTCAATGTTTGGCCGCGGCCAGCACCGCCGCCTGACCAAGCCAATTGTCGCGACCGACGCGGCCCTTGAATGAGAGATAATCGTCAACCCAGGCGATCTCTTCCGGCGTCCATGCCGCGATCTGGCCGTACGTCCAGATGCCCAAGCCGTTCAGCACCTCTTCCAGCTTCGGCCCGATGCCCGATATCGCCTTGAGGTCGGCCGGATTTGCCGGACGATCCATGGCTTTGGGCTGCTTGAAGTCCTCCGGCATCAACCCGGCCGGTGCGGCGGCTGCATCCACCACGCTGCGTGCATCATCCATGCTGCTCGCGGCTATGTCGTTCACGTCCCTGGCGAAGGACTGCGCCTCGGCAATCAAGGTTTTCGTCGCCGCGCGCGCCTTGGTCGAGGAGCTCGTCCCTGTCTCGGAAAAGCGTTCGATCCTGGCATCGAAATCGTCGACCATCGGCTGGAAGAGCCGCTGCGAGGCCTCGGCGGCACCCGAGAGCACGCCCATCCATACCCCAAAGGCATGATTGGCAAGCCCGATGCCAAGCGCCGACATCGCTGCCGCACCCGCGACAGGGTGCGCCAGCAGATTGACGGCGCTGGCCATCTCCTTCGGCATCATCCTGGTCAGGTCCTGGTTCATTTTTTCGAACGGGTCCAAATCTGGCATCAAATGATCGAGTCTCGAATTCAGCGACATAGGTGGTCTCCTGGTCGTTTCTTCCGTATGCCCCGGCCTGTTTCCTCAAATCGGGCACTTGCCCGCATTCCAATCGGGCATTCGCCCGTATTTCGAATTCGTCTCTATTCTGCCGCCACCATCACCGGCTCTGCGCGGTGCGCGTTGCGGGAAAACTCGTCGATACGCCGCTCCACCTCGCCACGGAAATGCCGCATCAGGCCCTGGATCGGCCATGCCGCCGCATCGCCCAGCGCGCAGATCGTATGGCCTTCGACCTGTTTGGTCACGTCGAGCAGCATGTCGATCTCACGCTTCTGCGCTTCGCCGCGCACCAGACGCTCCATCACCCGCCACATCCAGCCGGTGCCTTCGCGGCACGGCGTGCACTGGCCGCAGCTCTCGTGCTTGTAGAAGTAGGAAAGCCGCGCGATCGCCTTCACGACATCGGTCGATTTGTCCATGACGATGACAGCCGCCGTGCCAAGGCCCGATTTCAGGTCGCGCAGCGCATCGAAATCCATCGGCGCGTCGATGATCTGCTCCGCCGGCACCAGCGGCACCGAAGCGCCGCCCGGAATGACCGCCAGCAGATTGTCCCAGCCGCCGCGAATGCCGCCGCAATGCGTCTCGATCAGTTCGCGGAACGGGATAGACATCGCTTCTTCGACGGTGCACGGATTGTTGACGTGGCCGGAGATGCAGAACAGCTTGGTGCCGACATTGTTGGGCCGGCCGAAGGACGAGAACCAGGCCGCGCCACGGCGCAAAATGGTCGGCGCCACGGCAATGGACTCGACATTGTTGACCGTCGTCGGGCAGCCATAGAGGCCGACATTGGCCGGAAATGGCGGCTTCAGCCGCGGCTGGCCCTTCTTGCCTTCGAGGCTTTCGAGCAGCGCCGTTTCCTCGCCGCAGATGTAGGCGCCGGCGCCATGATGCATGTAGATGTCGAAATCGTAGCCGGACGTGTTGTTCTTGCCGATCAGCTTGGCCTCATAGGCCTCGTCGATGGCGCGCTGCAGCGCCTCGCGCTCGCGGATGAACTCGCCGCGCACATAAATGTAGGCGGCGACCGCGCCCATGGCGAAGCCGGCGATCAGGCAGCCCTCGACCAGCGTATGTGGGTCATGGCGCAAAATGTCGCGGTCCTTGCAGGTGCCGGGCTCGGATTCGTCGGCATTGACGACGAGATAGCTCGGCCGGCCGTCGCTCTGCTTGGGCATGAACGACCATTTCAGCCCGGTCGGGAAGCCGGCGCCGCCGCGGCCGCGCAAGCCTGATGCCTTCATCTCGTTGACGATCCAGTCGCGCCCCTTGGCGATGATGCCGGGCGTGTTGTCCCAGGCGCCGCGCGCCATCGCGCCGGCCAGCGACTTGTCGAAGCGGCCGTAAATGTTGTTGAAGATGCGGTCTCTGTCCTGAAGCATTGTTCGTTCCTCAGACCGGTTTCTTGCCGAAGACGCGGAAATATTCGGCGATCCCGCCCTTGGCGAGCGCCTTGGCCTGCTTGACCCAGTCTTCGCGCTCGATGCGGCCGTGGAAGCTGAGATAGCCGTCAACCCACTCGCGCTCGGCCTTCTTCCAGGACGCGACTTGCGCGTAAGTGAAGATGCCAAGCGAATGCAGGATGCCCTCGATCTTCGGACCGACGCCTGAGATCAGCTTGAGATCGTCGACCAATGCCGGCCTTGCGATGCCGGCCGGCCGGTTCTTGTCCTCGAGCGAAGGCTTGGCAGGCTTGGCATTGGTCGTCTTCGCGGCGGCCGTCTTACCGGCAGCGCCGAGCTGCGTGCCCTTGGCTTCCGGCGCCTTGAAAGCGGCCGCTGGTTCAGCCTTGATTATGGGACCGCTGCGCTGTTTCAAAACCTTTTCGACTTCCGGCGCGGCCTTGTTGGCGTTGGCGGCCGAATGCCGCGGTGCGGCGACGCTCGCCGCCTTTTCCGTCTCTGGTGCCACCTTGACCGGCGAAGGCGACTTCAGCGCCGGGCTGGTTTCGGGCGCATCGGTCTTCGGCTTGCTGGCCTTCGACGGCGCAACGGGGCCGGCCGGTGCCTGGGCCGGAGCGGCTGGCGTCGCGACAATTGCCGCTGGCGCTGCCTCCCTGGCTGCCTTGGCGGCTGCCTTGGCTTCCCTGTCGCGGGTCGTCTTCAGGATCGCCTTTTCGTTCTTCAGCGTCGTCAGGCCGGTGATCGGCTCGGAGGTGATGCGGCCGTTCTGCGGCCCCGGCTTCACCGAGGCACCCTTGCCGGCGTCATAGAGATCAATGATCTCGGCAAGCCGCTCTGGAGTCAGGTCCTCGAACGTGTCCTTGAAAATCATCACCATCGGCGCGTTGACGCAGGCGCCAAGACATTCGACCTCTTCCCACGACAGCGTGCCCTTGTCGTTGGTGTGGAACTGGTCGTGATGGATCTTCGAGCGGCACACGTTCATCAGTGCTTCCGAGCCGCGCAGCATGCAGGGCGTGGTGCCGCAGACCTGGATATGCGCGCGGGTGCCGACCGGATTGAGCTGGTATTGGGTGTAGAAGGTCGCAACTTCGAGCCCCCTGATGTAAGGCATGCCGAGCATGTCGGAGATCGTCTCGATCGCCGCCTTGGTCACCCAGCCTTCCTGCTCCTGCGCCAGCATCAGCAAGGGGATGATCGCCGACTGCTCGCGGCCCTTCGGATATTTCTTGATCCATTGCTTCGCCGCTGCCGCATTCGCCCGGTTGAAGGCGAAGGCGGCTGGCTGGAGGCTGGCTTCTGCGAGACGGCGGACTGACATTTAGCGATCGACCTCACCAAACACGATGTCGAGGGAGCCGAGAACGGCGGTGACGTCGGCCAGCATGTGGCCGCGGCACAGAAAGTCCATGGCCTGCAGATGCGCGAAGCCTGGCGCGCGCAGCTTGCAGCGGTAGGGCTTGTTGGTCCCGTCCGAGACCAGATAGACGCCGAACTCGCCCTTCGGTGCTTCGACCGCCGCATAGACCTCGCCGGCCGGCACGCGGTAGCCCTCGGTGTAGAGCTTGAAGTGATGGATCAGCGCCTCCATCGAACGCTTCATCGCCGCACGCTTCGGCGGCACCACTTTGCCGTCGAGGTTCGACACCGGCCCTGTGCCATCCTTGCCGAGCAGCAGGTCTACGCACTGGCGCATGATTTTCGCCGACTGGCGCATCTCTTCCATGCGCACGAGGTAACGGTCGAAGCAGTCGCCGTTCTTGCCGATTGGAATGTCGAAATCCATCTCGGCATAGCATTCATAGGGCTGCGACTTGCGCAGATCCCAGGCGACGCCGGAGCCGCGCACCATGACGCCCGAAAAACCCCAGGCCCAGGCGTCGGCCAGCGAGACGATGCCGATATCGACATTGCGCTGTTTGAAGATGCGGTTGCCGGTCAGCAGTGCGTCGAGGTCGTCGAGCGATTTCAGGAACGGATCGATCCAGTTGCCGATATCCTCGACCAGCTGCTGCGGCAGGTCCTGGTGGACGCCGCCGGGCCGAAAATAGGCTGCATGCATGCGCGAGCCACTGGCCCGCTCGTAGAACACCATGAGTTTTTCGCGCTCGACGAAGCCCCAAAGCGGCGGCGTCAGCGCGCCGACATCCATCGCCTGTGTCGTCACATTGAGGATGTGCGACATGATGCGGCCGATCTCGCAATAAAGCACGCGGATCAGCTGGCCGCGCTTCGGCACCTCGATGCCGAGCAGCCGCTCTGCGGCCAGCGCGAAGGCATGCTCCTGGTTCATCGGCGCGCAATAGTCGAGCCGGTCGAGATAGGGCACGGCTTGCAGATAGGTCTTGGCTTCGATCAGCTTTTCGGTGCCGCGATGCAACAGCCCAATATGCGGATCGACGCGATCGACGACTTCGCCATCGAGTTCTAGAACCAACCGCAAAACACCATGGGCAGCAGGGTGCTGAGGCCCAAAGTTGATATTGAAGTTGCGGACGGAAGTTTCAGCCATTTTGGCGTCTCAATTCGTCTTGGCTTTTTCATCCCCCGGAAGGACGTAATCCGTCCCCTCCCAAGGGCTGAGAAAATCGAAATTGCGGAATTCCTGCTTGAGCTCGACCGGCTCGTAGATGACCCGCTTGGCCTCGTCGTCGTAGCGCACCTCGACGAAACCGGTCAGCGGGAAATCCTTGCGCAGCGGATGACCCTCGAAGCCGTAATCGGTCAGAATCCGCCTGAGATCGGGATGGCCCGAAAACAGCACGCCATAGAGATCGTAGGTCTCACGTTCGAACCAGTCGGCGCCGGGATAAACGCCAGTGATCGACGGCACCACCGTCTCCTCGTCGGCCTGGACCTTGATGCGGATGCGAATATTCTGCTTCGGCGACAGCAGGTGATAGACAACGTCGAAGCGCTTGGCCCGCGATGGATAATCGGCGCCGCAGACGTCGATGATCGAGATGAACTGGCATTTTGGATCGTCGCGCAGGAAGCTCACCACCTCGATCAGATCCTGCGGCTCGACCGAGATGGTGAGTTCGCCATAGGCAAACACCGCCTCGCCGATCCGGCCGCTCAGCTTCTCGCCGAGATAGGTCGAGAGTTCATTCAGGCTCATCATCCCGCTCACCGCTCGATCGTGCCGGTGCGGCGGATCTTCTTTTGCAGCAGAAGGATGCCGTAGAGCAGCGCTTCCGCGCTCGGCGGACAGCCGGGCACATAGATGTCGACCGGCACGACGCGGTCACAGCCGCGCACCACCGAATAGGAATAGTGGTAGTAGCCGCCGCCATTGGCGCAGGAGCCCATCGAGATGACGTAGCGCGGCTCCGGCATCTGGTCATAAACCTTGCGCAGCGCCGGCGCCATCTTGTTGGTCAGCGTGCCGGCGACGATCATGATGTCCGACTGGCGCGGCGACGCGCGCGGCGCGACGCCGAAACGCTCGCTGTCATAGCGCGGCATCGAGGTGTGGATCATCTCGACCGCGCAGCAGGCAAGACCGAAGGTCATGAACATCAGCGAGCCGCTACGCGCCCAGGTGATCAGCGCCTCGGTCGAGGTGACGAGAAAGCCCTTGTCGGCCAGCTCGTTGTTGATCTCGAGGAAGAAAGGATCATTCGCCCCCACCGGCTTTCCGGTGCTGGGGTCGAGAATGCCCTTTGGCTTCGGCGCGACGAGCGTGCCGGAATTGTCGCTCAATCCCATTCCAGCGCTCCTTTCTTCCATTCATAGGCAAAGCCGATGGTCAGCACCGCCAAAAACACCATCATCGACCAGAAACCGAGCATGCCGATCTGGCTGAAAGACACTGCCCACGGAAACAGGAAGGCCACCTCCAGATCGAAGATGATGAACAGGATCGACACCAGGTAGAAACGGATGTCGAACTTCATGCGGGCGTCATCGAACGAGTTGAAGCCGCATTCATAGGCGGAAAGCTTTTCCGGATCGGGGTTGCGGTAGGCCACCAGGAAGGGTGCGGCAAGCAGCGCCAGGCCGACGACCAGCGCCACGCCGATGAACAGGACGATGGGCAGGTACGAACTCAACAATGCGTTCATGCTGCAGCTTTCCGTTGGCGGCCAATCCACTCTGATTACAGCACCGGACCCACTTGCGGAAGCGTGACAGTTTAACCACTGAACCGTTTTAGGGGGCTCTATGCTGCAACGCGGCGAGGGTTAGCGCAGGGCTTTCGGCGAAGCAAGTCAAACCTTGTTCAAAACCCGGTGCTCGACGGCATATCCGGATAAACTGATCCGATCCGCTCCTGTTTGATTTCCTTCATTTTTTACTCCAGTTTTCTCTCCTGACATAGATGCCGCCAAAACCCTGCTAGCATGGTGCGGAATCATCGCTCCCACTTTGGTCGAGCGCCAACAGAGTGCCGTCTGCATGAAGGAAAAAATCTCGCTCGCCATGGCCCGGCGCGTTGCGCTTGCCGCACAGGGGTTTGCCGATCCTCGCCCCAGCAGCACGCCGGATCGCCGCCATCTGGCCCGTGTGCTTGCCCGGACCGGCCTGCTGCAGATCGATTCCGTCAGCGCGGTGGTGCGCGCCCATTATATGCCGCTCTATTCGCGGCTTGGCCCCTACCCGCTTGCGCTGCTCGATAACGCCGCCGTGACGCGCAAGCGCACGGTCTTCGAATATTGGGCGCACGAAGCCTCCTTTCTGCCGGTCGAAACCTATCCGCTGATGCGCTGGCGCATGGAGCGGGCCGAACGTGGCGAGGAAATGTATAACGGACTGGCCAAGTGGGGCCGCGAACGCGCCGCCTACATTGAAGACATTTATCGCGAGGTCGTCGAACGAGGGCCGGTCGCCGCATCCGCCCTCGAAGGCCAGAAGGGAAACGGCGGCTGGTGGGGTTGGAGCGATGCCAAGCACGCTTTCGAATGGCTGTTCTGGGCCGGCCGTATCACCACGGCGTCGCGTCGTGGCTTCGAGCGGCTTTACGATCTGCCGGAGCGCGTGCTGCCGCCGGCAGTACTTGCTTTGCCGGTGCCCTCCCCGGAGGACGCGCACCGCGAATTGCTGCGCATTTCCGCCCGCGCCCACGGCGTCGCGACAGCGGGCGACCTGCGCGACTATTTCCGTCTCTCTCCCGCCGACATCAAGGGCCGCATTGAGGAACTGGTCGACGCCGGTGATCTTTTGCCGGTTCGCGTCGAAGGCTGGGACAAAACAGCCTATCTTCACAGGGATGCCCGTTTTCCGCGCAAGATCGAGGCGCGCGCCTTGCTTGCTCCCTTCGATCCGGTCGTCTTCGAACGAGCGCGCACGGAAAGACTGTTCGACTTCCGCTATCGCATCGAGATCTACACCCCCGCCGAAAAGCGCCAATACGGCTATTACGTGCTGCCGTTCCTGCTCGGCGAAAGGATCGTGGCGCGCGTCGACCTCAAGGCCGACCGCCCCGCCGGCGTGCTGCGCGTCCATGCCGCCTATGCCGAGCCCGGCGCCCCGCCGCAAACCGCCGCCGAACTCTTCGACGAGTTGAAGCTGATGCAGGGTTGGCTCGGCCTGGATCGCATCGAGGTGACGCCGGCCGGCGATCTGGGTTCGGCTCTCGCCAACATTGCCGCGTCGTAGACGTGCGTTGACACGACTGCCTGCACAAGCCTAAATCCGGTTCAGACGGTCTCCTCTCGGCAAAGGGAGGAGCCAAGAGGGAATGCGGTGCGAAATCCCGATTTCAAATCCGCGGCTGTCCCCGCAACTGTAAGCGACGAGCCAAGGCCGATAACCACTGGGACGGTCCCGGGAAGGCGGCACCAAGGCGATGACCCGCGAGCCAGGAGACCTGCCGTCTAGGACATAAGAATCCGATCGCCTGGCGGGTTTTCCGGGCAAGGAGCCTGATTTGGAACGCGACAGCAGTTTTTCGGCTGAGACAGCGGGCGTATTGTCCGGCGATAGGGATGCTCTGGCCGACGTCACCGTGATCGTCTGCGCCTCCTGCCGCGATGAGACTGGCTCCGATGGCCATCCTCGCGCCGGCGAATTGTTGGCCGAAGACACGCGCCGCGCTGTATCAGGCGAAAATATCCGTATCCGCACCGTCGAATGCCTCGGCAACTGCAAGCGCCGCCTCAGCGCCGCTATCCTGCGCGACGGCTGCTGGAGCTATGTCTTCGGCGACCTGACCGTGACCAGCGGCGCCGATCTGGTCGCCGGTGCAAAGCTCTTCGCCACCTCGACGGACGGCCTCATTCCATGGCGCGGCCGCCCCGATTGCCTGAAACGCGGCCTCGTCGCCCGCATTCCTCCCCTCGACCTTTTGAAGGACCAGATATGACCACTCCAGAGTCGTCCGCTAACATCTCCCGCGTGCCCTGCACCGTCGTCACCGGCTTCCTCGGCGCCGGCAAGACGACGCTGATCCGCCACCTGCTCGAAAACGCCGGCGGCAAGCGGCTGGCCATCATCGTCAACGAGTTCGGCGATATCGGCATCGACGGCGAGATTCTGAAGGGATGCGGCATCGACACCTGCCCTGAGGAAAACATCGTCGAACTGGCCAATGGCTGCATCTGCTGCACCGTCGCCGACGACTTCGTCCCGGCGCTCGACCAGATCCTGTCGCTATCGCCGAAAGTCGACCATATCCTGATCGAAACCTCCGGGCTGGCTCTGCCCAAGCCGCTGGTCCAGGCCTTCCAGTGGCCGACGGTCAAGAGCCGGGTGACCGTCGATGGCGTCATTGCGGTCGTCGACGGACCGGCGCTGGCGGAAGGCCGCGTCGCCAACGACATGGACGCCCTGCAGGCGCAGCGCGCGCAGGACGAGACGCTCGACCACGACGATCCGGTCGAGGAGGTGTTCGAGGACCAGCTCGCCTGCGCCGACCTGATCATATTGTCGAAGAGCGACCTGATGGACGCCGCCGGCTCGGCCCGGGCCAATGCGATCATCGGCGAGCATGCCGCGCGCGCCGTCAAGATCGTGCCGACCTCGCAGGGTAAGGTCGATCCGTCTGTGCTGCTCGGCCTCGGCCTTGCCGTCGAGGACGACATCGAGAACCGCAAGACCCATCACGACGACGAGCTCGACCATGAGCATGACGATTTCGACTCGTTCGTCATCGACATTCCATCGATCGCCAATCCCGACGAGCTGGCGTTGCGCGTCGCCACCGCGGCCGAGGAAGAAAACGTGCTGCGCGTCAAGGGTTTCGTCGAGGTCGGCGGCAAGCCGATGCGGCTCCTGCTGCAGGCCGTCGGCCCACGCGTCAATCACTATTACGACCGCGCCTGGACCGCCGAGGACGAGCGCCGTTCGCGCCTCGTCGTCATCGGCCTGAAAGGGCTGAACCGCCCGGCCATCGAGCGTATTCTCGCCGGCTGACCTCAGGCACGAGCCGCGATGCACATCCTCACCACAACATCCGCCTCGCTCGACGATCTCGCCGAGCCTGTTGATCTCAGGCAGACGCCTGCCGATGTCGTGGCGCTGTCTTTCACCGACAGCGATCTGGCCGGGCTGGCAGCAGCGTGGAAGACGGACGCGGAACGCCTGCCCTCGATGCGGCTGGCGGCTTTGCGCGATCTCCGCCATCCGATGTCCGTCGATCTCTGGATCGACAGCGTCGCCCGGCACGCCAGGGTTATTCTGGTTCGCATCCTCGGCGGCTACGACTGGTGGCGCTACGGCTGCGACCAGCTCGCCTCGACCGCCCGCGCACGCGGCATAAAACTGGCGCTGCTGCCCGGCGAATGCCGCGACGAGGATCTCCGGCTGATCGAATGCTCGACGCTGCCGCGCGAAGAGTTGGACGCGCTGCTTGGCTATTTCCGTGAAGGCGGCCCGGAGAATATGACGGCGCTGGTGCAGAGGCTGGCAAGTCTCGTCGGATCAGGTGTGGCAGTCGCTGAACCTGTCAGCGTGCCAAAAGCCGGCTACTATCAACCGGGACTGGGGGTCGAGCGGGACGTGGCCCCCCCCCCCCCCGCGGGGGGGGGGGGGCCCCCCCCGCGGGGGGGGGGGGGGGGGGGGGGGGGCCCCCCAAAAAAAAAAAAAAAAAAA
>NZ_JBVVQY010000010.1:1399-187636 GCF_055811615.1 Mesorhizobium sp. WSM4807 | reverse complement strand
CCCCCCCCCCCCCCCCCCCCCCCCCCCCCCCCCCCCCCCCCCCCCCCCCCCGGCCGGGGGCCCCCCCCCCCCCGCGGGGGGGGTGGGGGACGTCGTGCCCATTCTCTTCTACCGTTCGATGCTGCTCGCCGCCGATGTCGCGCCGATCGACGCATTGTTCCAAGCCCTCGGGCAGCGTGGCATCATCCCTGTCCCCATTTTCGTCTTCAGCCTCAAGGATCCGGTCTCGCTGGCCTTTGTCGAGACCGCGCTCGCGTCTTTGAAGCCTGCTGCTATCATCACCGCCACGGCCTTCGCCTCCGGTGCTGAGCCCGGCGTCGAAACCCTGTTCGACCGCGCCGGCGTTCCTGTCTTCCAGGTAATCGTGGCGACGACACACCGCGATGTCTGGCAAAACAACCAGCGTGGCCTGGCGCCCGCCGACCTGGCCATGCATGTCGTCCTGCCCGAACTCGACGGCCGCATTCTCGCCGGCGCCATTTCCTTCAAGGGAGAGAGCGAGGTCGATCCGGCGCTGGCCTTCCGCGCTTTCGCCAACCGGCCGGAGCCGAACCGCGTGGCGCAGGTGGCGAACCGTGTCAAGGCGTTCGTGCGCCTGCAGCGGACGCCGCGCGAAAAACGCAAGCTCGCCATCCTGATCCCCGACTATCCAAGCGCCCCCGGTCGCACCGGCTATGCCGTCGGTCTCGATGTGCCGTCCAGCGTGCTGGCGATGCTGCATGACCTGAGCGAACAGGGGTATGCCGTTGAAGGGATTCCTCAAACGCCGCGCGAGTTGCTGGAGATGCTGGAGTCGGCCGACCAAGGGTTGGCATTGAAGGAGTATCTGACGTTCTCGAAGGAATTGCCGCCGGCGGCCATCGCTGCGGTAGAGGCCGCGTGGGGGAATGCGGCAGATGAGACAGTTTTGTGCGATGCGCCCCCCTCTGTCCTGCCGGACATCTCCCCCACAAGGGGGGAGATTGCGCCCTCATCTCTGCTTTCGCCAATTTCCAACGCTGCGGGAAGAGAGCCGGCAATGGAGCTGCCAATCTCCCCCCAAGTGGGGGAGATGTCCGGCAGGACAGAGGGGGGCGCCACAGAACGCCAATCTTTGAGTTTGGCGAACAACAGGCATTTCCCCTTCCGCGCCGCCACCTTCGGCAACATCACCGTAGCACTCGCCCCCGATCGCGGCCGTCCCACGAACCGCCGCGCTGACTATCACGACCCGACATTGCCGCCGCGCCATGCGCTGATCGCCTTCGGCCTGTGGCTGCGCAAGACGGTCGGCGTCCATGCCCTCATCCATGTCGGCGCCCATGGCACGCTGGAATGGCTGCCCGGCAAGACCGTGGCACTCGGCGAAACCTGCTTCCCCGAGATCGTCACCGGTCCCCTGCCCGTCGTCTATCCCTTCATCGTCTCCAACCCGGGAGAGGCCGCACAAGCCAAGCGGCGCATTGCCGCCGTCACCCTCGGCCATCTGCCGCCGCCGCTGACCGGCGCCGGACTGGACGAAAACCAGCACCAGCTTGAACGGCTGGTCGACGAATATGCCCAGGCTGACGGGCTCGACCGCCGCCGTCGCGATCGCCTGGCAAGGCTGATCGTCGAAACCGCTGAAAAGACCGGTCTCGCTTCCGAGGCCGGCGTCGCCGGAACCGACGCGCCCGACGAAGCGCTGCGCCGCATCGACGCCTGGCTCTGCGACCTCAAGGATTTCGCCATCAAGGACGGCCTTCACATCTTTGGCCGCTCAGCCGAGGGCGAGACCGATCCGCTGCGCGAGCAAAGTGCGGCGGCCGAGAAGTCAGCATTCATCGCGGCCCTCGACGGCCGCCATGTCGCTGCCGGTCCTGCCGGCGCGCCGGCGCGTGGCCGGCGCGATGTCCTGCCGACCGGCCGCAACCTGTTCACATCAGATCCACGTACCATGCCGACGCCGACATCCTTCGATCTCGGCAGGGCGGCCTCCGACGAGGTCTTGCGCAGCTACATGCAATCGCATGGCGACTGGCCGCGCTCGCTGGTCATCGACCTTTGGGGCTCGGCCTCGCTGCGCACCGGCGGCGAAGAGATCGCGCAAGGGCTGGCGCTGATGGGCTGCCGGCCGCAATGGGATTCTGCCACCGGCCGCGTCACCGGCATCGAGGTGCTGCCGCCGGCCACCCTTGGCCGCCCGCGCGTCGATGTCACCTGGCGCATTTCAGGCCTGTTCCGCGATATGTTCCCGACCCAGATCGCCCTGATCGATGCGGCCGCCAACGCCGTCGCCGCCCGCGACGAGGACGCGACGGAAAACCCGCTCGCGGCAAAGGCCCGCGCTGACGGTAAGATCAGCCCGCGCATTTTCGGCACCTCGCCCGGCACCTACGGCGCCGGCGTCGAGGATTTATTGTCGAGCGGCGACTGGGCCGCGCGCGAAGAGATCGGTCGCGCCTATCTCGACGCCACTTCGCATGCCTATGGCGGCGCCGACGCGGAAGGGATTTCGTCGCCAGGCGCTTTTGAGGACCGTATCGCCGAGGCCGACCTTCTCGTCCATACCGGAGACGATCCCGGCCGCGATATTTTGGAAGGCTCCGCCGATGTCGCCTTCATTGGCGGCTTTTCGGCGGCGCTTGCGGCCCTCGGCAAGAACGCCGACGTGATCGTCCTCGACACCACGGACCCGCAAAAGCCGAAGCCGCGCTCGATCGGAGAAGCGGTGTCGCGCGTCGTGCGGGCGCGTGCCGTCAACCCGCGCTTCATTGCCGGCCAGATGCGGCACGGCCCGCGCGGCGCTTCGGAATTCGCCGAGACGGTCGACCGGCTGGTCGGCTTTGCCGAGACCACTAATGCCATATCGGGCGCGCTGATCGAGGCCGTGCACGACGCCTATCTTGGCGACCCCACGGTCCGGGCGTTCATCCTGCGTGAAAATCCGGCGGCGGCGAAGGTCATCGCCGAACGTCTGCTTTCGGCGCGACGGCGCGGCCTCTGGCACCCGCTGCGCAATTCCATCGATGACGATCTCGCCGCCTTGATCGCCCAAGCCCAGGGGATGGCGGCATGAACGCCTTCTCCCGACGCGGCGCCTGCCCCGCTTTGTCCGCGCCGATGCAGACCGGCGACGGTCTTCTGGTGCGGCTCAATCCGGTCGCTGGAGGACTCTTGCCGAAATCCCTGATCGGACTCGGTGAATCCGCCTTGCGGCATGGCAACGGCATCATGGAAGTGACCGCACGTGGCAGCCTGCAGATACGCGGCCTGACACCGGCAAGCGCGCGGCTGTTGGCAGTGGAAACCGACGCGCTCGGCATCGCCGTGCGTACCGGCGTGCCGATCGAGACCGGGCCGCTGGCCGGGCTGGATCCGGAAGAAGTTGCTGACCCGCGCCCATTAGCCGAACGCTTTCGTGCAGCGATCGAGGAAGCAGGCCTTCCGCCGCGTCTTGGCCCGAAGGTTTCGGTGATCGTCGACGGCAGCGGGCAGCTGACCATGAATGCGGTAACGGCCGATGTGCGGCTGGCAGCAATGCGGACCGATGCGGGAACGCAGTGGCAGGTGACTGTCGCCGGCGACGGTCAGACTGCGACGCTACTCGTCATGGTCAAGGAAGATGAGGCCTGTGATATCGCCGTCGCGATTCTGAGGATGATCGCCGAAAAAGGCCGCGAAGCCCACGCAAGGGATGTGACGGCAAGGCAGCTGAGATCTCTCGCCAGTTGGCATTCCTTCGCGCCCCCCTCTGTCCTGCCGGACATCTCCCCCACGAGGGGGGAGATTGCGCCCTCGTCTCCGCTTTCGCCAATCACCCGAGGTGCTAAGGGGGAGCCGCCGGCGAAGCTGCCGATCTCCCCCCAAGTGGGGGAGATGTCCGGCAGGACAGAGGGGGGCGCCGTGGAACGCCTTCCTGGGCCGGCTCGCTTGCCCATTGGCGTTTTCGATCTGACAGATGGCACCGCCCTTGGCATCGGCCTTCCCTTCGGCAGCATGCCGGCGCAAAAACTCATCGAGCTCACGCAACAGGCCCTCACCCTCGGCGCAACCGAAATCCGCCTGGCGCCGGGCCGCGCGCTGCTTTTTCTCGGCCTGCCACCGGCCGCCTGCCCCCAGCTGCGGGACATCGCCACCACCCTCGGCTTCGTTACCGACGCTGCCGACCCACGCACGAAAATCGCCGCTTGCCCCGGTACGCCGGCCTGCGCCTCCGGCCGGATCGCCACGCGCGACATCGCCGAGACCATCGCCGCAGAAAACCGCGACCTCCTCGATGCCTCCGTCACCCTGCACATTTCCGGCTGCGCCAAGGGCTGTGCCCATCCCGGCCCGGCAGCGCTGACACTGGTCGGCGGCGAAAATGGGGCCGGACTTGTCGTGGACGGGACGGCAAAAATCCTTCCCGCCGGATACAGGCCTGGTTATGACGCCGCGCGCGGCATTGGCCGCATTGCGGCAGCCATCCGCGAAGCACGATTTCGAGGCGAGACCACCGCCGCCTGCCTGACAAGGCTTGGCGCGGCCGGTGTCACCGAACTCTACCGACAGGACTGAACATGCCCGCCCACACCGCCTACGACTACATCCATGACGGCACGGCGATCTATGAGCGCTCCTTCGCCATCATTCGCGCCGAGGCCGACCTGTCGCGGTTTTCCGATGCCGAGGCCGATGTTGCCATCCGCATGATCCATGCCTGCGGCCAGGTAGAGGCCGCGCAGCACTTTGTTTTTTCCGAGGATTTTGTTGCCGCCGCTCGCACGGTGCTGGCAGCCGGCGCGCCGATCTTCTGCGACGCTCAGATGGTCTCGCACGGCGTGACACGCGCCCGGCTGCCGGCCGGCAACGAGGTGATCTGCACGCTGCGCGATCCGCAAACTTCCGAGATCGCGAAAAAGATCGGCAACACCCGCTCCGCTGCAGCCATCGACCTGTGGGGCGAGCGCATGGCGGGTTCGGTCGTCGCCATAGGCAATGCGCCGACAGCACTTTTCTACCTGCTGGAAAGGCTGCGCGACGGCGCGCCAAAGCCTGCGGCGATCATCGGCATGCCGGTCGGTTTCGTCGGCGCTGCCGAATCGAAGGACGCGCTGGCCGACAATTCCTATAGCGTGCCCTACGCAATCGTGCGCGGCAGGCTGGGCGGCAGCGCCATGACCGCCGCAGCACTCAACGCATTGGCGAGGCCGGGCCTGTGAACGCGATTGCAAAAGGCAGGCTTATAGGCGTCGGCACCGGTCCCGGCGACCCCGAACTGCTGACGCTCAAGGCCGTGCGCGCGCTGGCCGAGGCCGACGTGGTTGCGCATTTCGCCAAGCGCGGCAACAACAGCAACGCGCGCGCCATCGTCGGCGCACATTTTCGTCCTGATTTGATCGAGTTGCCGCTGCTCTATCCCGTGACCACTGAAATCGACAAGGATCACAGCGATTACCGGTCGCAGATAATGGATTTCTACGAAGAGTCGGCCGAAAAGGTCGCCGAGCATCTCAGCGCCGGCAGGATGGTCGCGGTGCTTTCGGAAGGCGACCCGCTGTTCTACGGCTCCTACATGCATCTGCATGTCAGGCTGGCACATCGCTTCCCAACCGAAGTCATTCCCGGCGTCACTGCCATGTCCGGCTGCTGGTCGGCGACCGGAACGCCGATCGTCCAGGGCGACGACGTGCTAACCGTGTTGCCGGGCACGATGAGCGAATTCGAGCTGACGCGCCGCCTCGCCGATACCGATGCCGCCGTCATCATGAAGGTCGGCCGCAACCTGCCCAAGATCAGGCGCGCACTCGAAGCGACCGACAAGCTGGCGCGCGCCGTCTATGTCGAGCGCGGCACCATGCCGGGCGGCGTCTCGATGCGGCTGGCCGACAAGCAGGACGATAAGGCGCCCTATTTCGCCATCGTCCTGGTCGCCGGTTGGTCAGGCCGGCCCGCCGCATCGGGAGCCGAAACATGAGCGGCCGCCTGACCGTCATCGGCCTTGGGCCCGGCAATGCCGACCAGGTGACGCCGGAGGCAAGCCGCGCCGTCGCCGAGGCAAAATTCTTCTATGGCTACAAGCCGTATCTCGACCGGCTCGATCTGCGCCCCGACCAGACCCGCGTCGCCTCGGACAATCGCGAGGAGCTGTCCCGCGCCAAGGACGCGCTGATAAAGGCTGCGCAGGGCCACGATGTCGCCGTCGTCTCGGGCGGCGACCCCGGCGTCTTTGCCATGGCGGCAGCCGTCTGCGAGGCGATCGAGGCCGGCCCGGCCGAATGGCGTGCCGTTGACGTGGCGATGCTGCCGGGCATCACCGCAATGCTCGCGGTTGCGGCCCGCATCGGCGCGCCGCTCGGCCATGATTTCTGCGCCATCTCGTTGTCCGACAATCTAAAACCCTGGGACCTGATCGAGCTGCGGCTGCTGGCGGCGGCGGGCGCCGGCTTCGTCATCGCGCTTTACAATCCGATCAGCAAGGCGCGCCCCTGGCAGCTTGGCCGCGCCTTCGAATGCCTTACGGCGATCCTTCCGGGCACCACACCGGTCGTCTTCGGCCGTGCCGCCGGCCGTCCCGACGAGCGCATCGAGGTTTTTCTGCTGGCGGACGCCGATGCGGAAAAGGCTGACATGGCGACCTGCATCATCATCGGCTCGCCGGAAACCAGGATCATCAAGCGCGGTGAAAAACCGGCGCTGGTCTACACGCCGCGTTCGGCGGCGGGCGCAAGAAAATGACTGACCAAAAAATGATCGACCATTGCGGCAAGCGCTTCGACGGTTTCCGCCGACGGGACATCCGGCAGCGCCGGCCTGCGGATCATGACCACCTCGATGCCGAGTGCCCGCGCTGCGGCGATCTTGCCGTAGGTCGCCTCGCCGCCGCTGTTCTTGGAAACGACGACGTCGATGCAGTGTTCCAGAAGCAGTGCACGTTCGTCGGCTTCCCGGAACGGCCCGCGCGCCAAGAGATAGGTAGCATCAGGCACAGCGAGCCTTGGCTCGACCGGATCGACACTGCGGATGAGATAGTGATGTTGGGGTGCGGCCTCAAAAGCGGCGACCTCCTGCCGGCCCAACGCCAGGAGGGCGCGGCGCGACACAGCGCCCAGCGCCGTCACCGCGCTGGAAACGCTGTCGACCAGCGTCCACCGGTCACCTTCGGCAGGCTCCCAGCCTGGGCGCCTGAGCGCAACGAGGGGCACGCCGGTGTTGCCCGCCGCCTCCGCTGCGTTGGCGGAGATTTTCGCCGCATAGGGATGCGTGGCGTCGATCAGCAGGCCGACGTCGGTCTCGCGGAGATACGCCGCCAGTCCATCGGCGCCGCCGAAACCACCCACCCGCGTCGGCACACCTTGCGCGACAGGATTTTCGGTGCGGCCGGCCAGCGACAGCGTGAGCGACACATCGGTGCGCGCGGCCAGCTTTCTCGCCAGTTGCCGGGCTTCGGTGGTTCCGCCGAGGATCAGAATGCGGTGGGTCATCATGCCTGCTGAAGGTCCGCGCGCCGCCCGGCTCACACAAAAATGGCTAACGATCGTCGGCATCGGCGAGGACGGTGTAGCGGGTCTCGGCGAAGAGGCCAAGCGGCTGATCGCCGAGGCCGAATTCGTCTTCGGCGGCAAGCGCCACCTTGCCCTTGTCGCGTCATTCGCCAAAGGCGAGGCACGTGCCTGGCCGATCCCTTTCGATGCCGAGATGCGCGACGTGCTGGCACTTGCGGGTAAAAAGGTCTGCGTGCTGGCTTCAGGCGATCCGTTCTTCAATGGCGTCGGCGTCACCCTTGCTCGCAAGATTCCTTCCCAAGAGATGCAGGTGATCCCCGCCCCTTCGGCCATGTCGCTGGCCGCCGCCCGCCTCGGTTGGGCGCTGCAGGATATCGAGACCATTTCGCTGCACGGCCGCTCGATCGACCTGATCCGGCCGCTGCTGCATCCGGGCACCCGCATCCTTGCGCTGACCTCGGACGGCGATGCACCAGCGGCGATCGCGCGCCTGCTGACCGAACTCGACTTCGGCGCCTCACGGCTGACGATTCTGGAGGCACTGGGTGGCCCGAACGAAAGGCTGCGTTCGGCGCGCGCGGACGCCTTCGACCTGGAAAAGATCAATCCGCTCAACGTTCTGGCAATCGAAGTTGACTCAACTTCGGAAGCACGCATCCTGCCGCTGACATCGGGCCTTGCCGATCATTTGTTCGGGCACGACGGCCAGATCACCAAGCGCGAGATCCGCGCCATCACCCTGTCCGCCCTCGCCCCCAGGCGCGGCGAATTGCTGTGGGACATCGGCGCCGGCTCGGGTTCGATCGGCATCGAATGGATGCTGGCCCATCCCATGATGCGCACCATTGCCATCGAGGCCGATCCAACCCGCGCCGCCCGCATCCACCGCAACGCCTCACATTGCGGCGTGCCGGGCCTTGTCGTGGTCGAAGGCTCGGCACCAAAGGCGCTTGCCAAGCTAGGCACGCCCGATGCGATCTTCATCGGCGGCGGCGGCAGCGATACCGGCGTGCTGGGCACGGCGATCAAGGCCCTGCGTGTTGGCGGCCGGCTGGTCGCCAACGCGGTGACGCTGGAGATGGAGGCGCTGCTTCTCGCCCGTCACGCCGCGCTCGGCGGCGATCTCACCCACATCTCTATCTCCCGTGCTTCACCGGTTGGTTCGATGCAGGCATGGCGGCCGGCTATGCCGGTCACCCAATGGAGCTGGGTCAAGCCATGATGATCGCGGGCATCGGCAGCCGCAAAGGCGTGAGAGTGCAAGACGTTCTTGCGGCGATAGAAACCGCGCTGGAAGCGCATGGGCTGGCGATGACGGCGCTGTCTGCCTTGGCGACGACCGAATTCAAACGCAGCGAAGAGGCCATTTTTGCTGCCGGCCGTGAACTCGATCTCCCGGTCATAGTGGTGGATGTTGCTGGCTCTGAACCGTCGCTCCCCCTCACCCGGCCTCCGCTTCGCTCGGCCGACCTCTCCCCGAGGGGAGAGGAGATCACGCACGCTGGCGCCAGTCTCTTCTCCCCAGCGGGGAGAAGGTGGCCCGAAGGGCCGGATGAGGGGGCCGCTTTGCTCAGCCGTTCCGACCTGTCGCAGGAACATGCCGGCACGCCGTCGGTTTCCGAAGCCTCCGCGCTTGCCGCCGCCGGAAAAGGCGCGAAATTGCTTGGGCCGCGCATCGTGCTCGGCCCGGTCACCTGCGCCATCGCCATCAGCGGAGATGCGGCATGACCGTCCACTTCATCGGCGCCGGACCGGGCGCGGCCGACCTCATCACCTTGCGCGGCAGCCGGCTGCTGGCAAGCTGCCCAATCTGCCTCTATGCCGGCTCGATCGTCGCCCCGGAGCTGTTGCAGCACTGCGCGCCCGGCACGAAATTGATCGACACCGCGCCAATGTCGCTCGACGAGATCGAAGCCGAGTACGTGAAGGCCTATCAGGCCGGCCACGATGTGGCGCGTCTGCATTCCGGCGATCTGTCGGTGTGGAGCGCCGTTGCCGAGCAGATCCGCCGGCTGGAAAAGCACGGCATCCCCTACAGGCTGACGCCGGGCGTGCCCTCCTTCGCTGCTGCCGCGGCAGCGCTGCGCCGCGAGCTGACCATTCCCGAAGTCGCGCAAAGCCTGGTGCTGACCCGCATCTCCGGTCGTGCCTCGAAAATGCCGCCCGGCGAAACCCTGGCCGGCTTCGGCCGCACCGGCGCGACGCTGGCCATTCACCTTGCCATCCAAGCCGTCGATCGTGTCGTCGCCGAGCTGACGCCGTTCTATGGCGCCGATTGCCCGGTGGCAGTCGTCTTCCGTGCCTCCTGGCCGGACGAGCGCGTGCTGACCGGCACGCTGGCGACAATCGAGGCGCAATTGGCCGCCGATCCGATGGAGCGCACGGCTATCATCTTCGTCGGCCGTTCGCTGGCAGCGGAAGGCTTTCGCGAGAGTTCACTTTACGACGCCCACTATCAGCGGCGTTTTCGCGGACGGGACGGACTGTGAACGACAGCACCGGAAACAGAGGTGGAAACACCACAATCGAACAGGCTTTGGCCCGGCTGAACTTCAAGCCGCGCCAGCTGGCGCCTGGCCATGTCTGGCTGGCCGGCGCCGGCCCCGGCGATCCCGGCTGCCTGACGCTGGAAGTGCTGGCGGCACTCGGGCAGTGCGATGCCCTCGTCTACGACGCGCTGGTCTCGCCCGATGTTGTCGCTGTCGCTGAGGCCGCGGAGCTTTTCTACGTCGGCAAGCGAGGCGGCCAGCCGTCGATGAAGCAGGACGACATCACCGCTCTGCTGGTTCGGCTGGCGCGAGAAGGCCGCCGCGTCGTCAGGCTGAAGGGTGGCGACCCCTATATTTTCGGTCGCGGCGGCGAAGAGGCGCTTGCGCTGGCGCGCGAAAACATCCCGTTCCGCGTCCTGTCCGGCCTGACTTCGGGCCTCAGCGCGCTTGCCGGTGCCGGCATCCCGGCCACCATGCGCGGCATCAACAAGGCGGTGATCCTGGCCACCGGCCACGCCGCCGGCACCGATGACGACCTCGACTGGGCGGCAATCGCCCGCACCGGCCAGCCGGTCGTCGTCTATATGGGCATGGCCAATCTGCCGCTGATATCAGCCTCGCTGCTCGAGGGCGGACTGGCGCCGTCGACGCCGGCGGCGGTGATCGTTGCCGCGACGACGCCGCAGGAGCATATCGTCGTCGCCACGCTCGCCACCATCGCCGAGGAAGCGGCTGCCGCCGGCCTTGCCGCGCCGGCGCTGATCGTCGTCGGCGGCATCGTCGCGATGCGCGCGGCATTGGCGGGCGAGCCATGACCCGCGCGATCATCATCGGCGCGCCGCGCTCGGGCTCGGGCAAGACCAGCGTCACCATTGGTCTCCTGCGCGCGCTCGCCAGGCGCGGCCTGAAAGTGCGCGGCGCCAAATCCGGCCCCGATTATATCGACCCCGGCTTCCACACCGCCGCGACAGGCCTTTCCGGTGTCAATCTCGACAGCTGGGCGATGCCGCCTGCCCTGCTCAACGCGCTGGCAGGCGACGCAACTGAAGACGCCGATTTCATCTTCCTCGAAAGCGCGATGGGCTTGTTCGACGGGATTCCCGCTGCTGCGGGCCGCACCGGCTCGGCCGCAGATCTTGCCCGGCTCTACGGCCTGCCCGTGCTGCTAGTGCTCGATGTTTCCGGGCAGTCGACCACGGCGGCGGCCGTCGCCAAGGGTTTTGCTACCTATGACCCCGCTGTGCGCATGGCCGGCGTCGTGCTCAACCGGCTGGGCAGCGAGCGTCACCGCCGACTTTGCGGCGACGCGATCGAAGCGCTCGACCTGCCAGTGGTCGGCGCGATCCTGCGCGATCCATCGCTCAACCTGCCGGAGCGCCATCTCGGCCTCGTCCAGGCCGGCGAATATGAGAATTTGATGGTGCATCTCGACCGACTGGCCGACATGGTCGAACGCTCGCTCGACCTCGACGCCATCATGGCGCTGGCGGCACCATTTGAACCTGCGCCGGGCAACTTCAGCGACGCGCTGCCACCGCCCGGCCAGCGCATCGCACTGGCCGAGGACGCCGCCTTCACCTTTCTCTATCCGCATGTCGCGGCGCATTGGCGCAAAGCCGGGGCGGAAATCGTCCCCTTTTCGCCGCTCGCCGACGAAGCGCCCAGCGACAGTTGCGATGTCTGCTGGCTGCCCGGCGGCTATCCCGAGCTTCACGCCGGCCGCCTTGCGGCGGCTGCGAATTTTCGGGCCGGCATTGAGGCGTTTTCGGCAACGCGGCCGGTGCATGGCGAGTGCGGCGGCTTCATGGTGCTCGGCGAAGCGCTGGAGGACGCATCGGCAGAGACGCACAGGATGCTCGGCCTGCTCAGTCACTCGACCAGTTTTGCCAAGCGAAAGATGAATCTCGGCTACCGCGAGGCGCGGCTGCGCGCCGATTGCCCACTGGGGTCCCAAGGCACGCTGATCCGCGGCCACGAATTCCACTATGCGCAGATGAGCGCGACTGGCAATGAGGAGCCATTGGCCGACCTCGCTGACGGCCAGGGCAATCCGCTCGGCGCCTCCGGTTACCGCCGCGGCCATGTCAGCGGCACGTTCTTCCATGCCATTGCGAGAGGCTAGAGCATGATCCCGAACCGGAGGTCCGCGTCAGCGAAAAGTGGGAACCGGTTTTCGGAATAGATCATGCTCAAACTCAAGGACATGCCCCCTTCGCCCCGCCAAGCGCTCGATGACATCGCGCTCTGCTTCGTCTTCTTCACCCGGCTGCCGCTGCCGGTCGTCGATCTCCGGGACCGCAGCCTTGCTGCCGCGATCTGGGCAGCGCCGGTCGCCGGCCTCGTCGTCGCTCTGATTGGCGCCTTGGTTTACGCGATCGGGACCCGGCTCGGCCTTGCATCTGGCCCGGCAGCGGCACTTGCCCTTGCCGCGACCTTGCTCGCCACCGGCTGCATGCATGAAGACGGACTTTCGGATGTCGCCGACGGTTTTGGCGGCGGCAAGACACGCGAGAAAAAACTGGAGATCATGCGCGACAGCCGCATCGGCGCCTATGGCGCCTGCGCGCTCGCTCTGTCGCTGCTGACCCGCTGGAGCGTGCTTTCGGAATTCGCCAGCCCGGCCCAAATGTTCTGGGCTCTCATTGCCGCACATGCCGCTTCGCGCGGCTTGTTCGGCGCTTTCATGCATCTGTTGCCGGCGGCGCGCAGCGACGGTCTCTCGGTTGACGCAGGCATCGTGTCCGCCGAAACCGCCATTGCCGGTGCCGTGCTCGGCGCCGTCGCGCTGCTGACGCTAGGGTTCGGTGGCGCTGTCGCCGCGCTCATCCTGCTCGGCCTGTTGTTTGCCGCCTTCCGTATGGTGTGCCTCAGCCAGATCGGCGGCCAGACCGGCGACACGGTCGGCGCGCTGCAGCAGTTTGGCGAGATCGCAATCCTGCTCGTCGCTTCCGTTCACCTTTCCTGACTCTGTTTCGGAGACTTTGCCCCCATGCCTTTCAAATCGCTTAATGAATTGCGCGCGGCCTGCCTCGACCTGCCTGCCGGCAGCGACGCTGCGGCAAATGCCGTCGCCCGCCGCCAAAACACGCTGACCAAGCCGCAAGGCAGCCTCGGCCGGCTGGAAACCATAGCGGCTTGGCTTGCTCGCTGGCAGGGTCGCGACATGCCGCAGCTCGATCGCGTCAAAGTCTTCGTCTTTGCCGGCAACCACGGCGTCACCGCACAGGGCGTGTCGGCCTTCCCGTCAGAGGTCACCGTGCAGATGGTGGCGAATTTCGCCGGCGGTGGCGCTGCGATCAACCAGCTCGCCCGCATCGCCGGCGCCGAACTCGACGTCATTCCGCTAGACCTCGACCGTCCGACCGGCGACTTCACGCAAGAGCCGGCGATGGACGACGAGGCGTTCCTCGCCGCCGTCTCGGCCGGCTACGGCGCCGTGACGAAAGGCCTCGATCTCGTCTGTTTCGGCGAAATGGGCATCGGCAACACCACCCCGGCTGCCGCCATTTCGGCAGCCTTGTTCGGCGGCGGCGCGGAAAAATGGACCGGGCGCGGCACCGGCGTCGACGATGCCGGCTTGGTGCGCAAGATCACCGCCATCGAGGCCGGCCTCAAGCGCCATGCCGAGGCTCTCAGCGATCCGCTGGGGATCGCGGCAGCCCTTGGCGGGCGAGAACTCGCTGCCATTTTCGGTGCCACGCTGGGCGCGCGCCATCACGGCGTGCCGGTGCTGCTCGACGGCTTCGTCTGCACCGCCGCCGCCGCACCCCTGGCAAGATTGCACCCCGCCGGCCTCGCCCACACGCTTGCCGCCCATGTCTCGGCCGAATCCGGCCACCGTCGCCTGCTCGAGGCACTCAACCTGCCGCCGCTGCTCGATCTCGGCATGAGGCTCGGCGAAGGTTCAGGCGCCTGTCTCGCCGTCAACATCGTCCGTTCGGCGCTCGAATGCCACGCCCGCATGGCAAGTTTTGCAGAGGCCGGCGTGTCGGAGAAGTAAATGCTCGCAAACTCATGAGAGGCGACACGGCTCGATACAGGGACGTGAGACGGCATTTATCGTCTCACGTTCTCACCCTGTTCCACGGTCTTTCCACCTAAGTCTTTGAAATCTTTGGTGGGTGCGACAGGGATCGAACCTGTGACCCGCTGATTAAGAGTCAGCTGCTCTACCAACTGAGCTACGCACCCACTCGCCGGTAAAACCAGCGTCGGCGGGCATATAGCCGCCGCCATCCGCCATGTCCAGCCCTGCCGGATTCATTTCCCGACAAATCGCTGAAGTGCCGCACATCGTCAGACAAACAGCTTGCCTTCCGCCACTTTTACCGCATGGCCGCCGATGCGGGCGGCGGCGAGTTTGCCGCCTTCGACATTCAGTTCGAGGCGGATGCGCGAAGGCCGGCCCATCTCCAGCCCTTGCTCGATCCACAGTCGCGAGACTCCGTCTCGCGGGCCGTCGAAATGCATGATCGCGCCGGCGAAGGCGGCCGCCGCCGAACCGGTCGCCGGATCTTCATAGGAAGGATTGCCCGGCACCATCATGCGGACATGGAAGGCGCTGTCGTGGTTCACCGTCTCGCGGCAGTAGACATACGGGCTGGCGAAGGCCCATTCGCTCTTGCGGGGTGCCAATTCCGACCACGCCTGGTTGTCCAGCCTTATCCGGGCGGCGGCCTCCAGATCGGCGACCGGAATGGTCACATAGGGCACGCCGGCCGACCAGAACGAGACGCGGTGATTCTCGAAGCCGACTTCGTGTGGCCCCAGCCCAAGTGCCGCGCCGATAGCCTCCGGGTCAGCGACAAGTTCCAGTGGCTCCGGCAGTTTGGCCAGGTCGAACTCGGCAAAGGTGGCGCCATCATGCTTGCTGACGGCGCAGCGCACCGGGCCAATATTCTCCTCCAGGACGAAGATGCCGGCGGTGTCGCCATCGCCAGCCATTTCGGCAAGCGCAATCGCAGCACCCACCGTCGGATGGCCAGCGAACGGCATCTCATAATCGGGCGTGAAGATGCGGATGCGGGCGCGGTGCTTGGGATTGTCAGGCGGCAGCACGAAAACGGTTTCCGACAGATTGAACTCGCGTGCGGTGGCCTGCATCGCGGCCGTGTCCAGTCCCTTGCTGTCAAGCACGACGGCCAGCGGATTTCCGGCCAGCCGCTCGGTGGTGAACACGTCGTAAAGTAAGTAATTCCGGGTCAGCATTGTAGAAAGCCTTCTGCCTCAATCCCAACATGGGCGAAATTTAATTTGATATTTGAACCATTAGGCCTGATCTGTGCCCTGATGGGATCATCACTGTTTATAGGGGTCCGGCGTGGACCAGATTGTCAATCTGCCAAAGACGGAATCCACTTCCGACATAGAGACGGCGCTCGGACTTGACTACCTGGGTCTGAAGAAGAAACGCCGGCGCGGCTGGCTTTATGGCCTGCTTGTGCTGGTCGTCATCGCCGCAAGCCTTGCCGGCTACCAGTGGTATGCCGTGTCTCCAGCCAAGATCGACTATACCACGGTGCCGGCCGCTGTTGCCGACCTCACCGTCGAGGTGTCGGCGACCGGCACGCTGCAGCCCCTCACCCAGGTCGACATTTCGAGCGAACTGTCCGGCGTCGTCCGCTCGGTCTCGGTCAACGAGAACCAGCAGGTGAAGAAGGGCGATGTGCTGGCGGCGCTCGACACCGCCAAGCTGGAGGTGCAGATCGAGCGCGCCGAGGCTTCCGCCAAGGCGGCGGCCGCCAATGTCGAGACCGCCACCGTAACCCTCACCGAAAACGAAAGGGCGCTTGTGCGAGCGGCGGCGCTCACCAAACGCGGCATGGCGACGGACCAGTCGCTTGAAGCGGCGACCGCGACGCGCGACCGCTCCAAGGCAGCGCTCGACAGCGCCAAAGCCAATCTTGCCATCGCCAATGCCGATCTCAAGGCGCAGCAGACGGACTTCGCCAAGAGCACCATCTATGCGCCCATCGACGGCATCGTTCTGACGCGCTCGGTCGATCCCGGCCAGACGGTTGCCTCCTCGCTGCAGGCGCCGGTGCTGTTCGTCATTGCCGCCGACCTCAGAAACATGGAGTTGAAGGCAGCGGTCGACGAGGCCGACATCGGCGCGGTCAAGCCCGGCCAGCATGCGCGCTTCACCGTCGACGCCTTTCCGGAACGGCCGTTCGATGCCGAGATCCGCGACATTTCCTACGCTTCGGTCACCACCGACGGCGTCGTCACCTACGACGCGCGGTTCGAGGTCGACAATAACGAGCTACTGTTGCGGCCCGGCATGACTGCCACCGTTTCGGTCGTCACCAAGCAGGCAAAAGGCGTGCTCACCGTACCGTCGACGGCTTTCCGTTACCGGCCGGCGCAAACAGCCGCCCGCAGGTGGAGCCTGAGCGACCTGTTCACGGGCCGTATGGGCCGTCCAGGCGGCAACCGCCAGCGCCAGGCGACGGCGCAGCCCACCGACGGCTCGCGCACGCTCTACGTGCTGGAGAATGGCCGGCCCCGGCCGGTCAACGTCAAGATCGGCTCCACCGATGGCGAACTGACCGAGATCACCTCCGGTCTCGCAGAAGGTGCGCAAGTCATCACCGCAGCGCAGCAGCGGAGCTGAAATCATGTCAGGCTCGCCGCTCATCACCTTCGACAAGGTCTGGAAAAGCTACGGCCAGGGCGAAGCCACGGTCCATGCGCTGGCTGGCGTCGACCTTGCTATCCGCCGCGGCGAATTCGTCGCCATCATGGGCCCGTCCGGTTCGGGCAAGTCGACGGCGATGAACATCATCGGTTGCCTCGACACGCCGACGGCCGGAACCTACAGCTTCATGGGCATCGACGCCGGTCGTCTCGACCGCAACCGCCGCGCCATGCTGCGCAATCTCTATGTCGGCTTCGTCTTCCAGGGCTACAATCTCCTGCCGCGCACCACCGCGGTGGAAAATGTCGAACTGCCGCTGATCTATCGCGGCGTCGCCGCCCGCGAGCGTCATGACCTCGCCATGAAAGCGCTGGCCGAGGTAGGCCTTGTCGGCCGCGAGCACCACACGCCGGCCGAGCTCTCCGGCGGCCAGCAGCAGCGCGTGGCGATCGCACGCGCCATCGTCACCAGGCCGACCCTGCTCGTCGCCGACGAGCCGACCGGCAATCTCGATACCGCCCGCACGCACGAGATCATGGAACTCCTGACGCGGCTGAACACTGAGCTTGGCCTCACCATCGCCATGGTCACGCACGAGGCCGACGTCGCCGCCTATGCCGAGCGCACAATTCGCTTCCTCGACGGCCACGTCGCCTCCGATGCCATGAACCTCGAGGTGGTGTGACCGTGATCTGGGAAACTGTCCGCCTCTCGCTGCTTTCGGTCCGCCGCAACGTGCTGCGCTCGTTCCTGACGCTGCTTGGCATCGTCATCGGCGTCGCCGCCGTCATCGCCATGCTCACCATCGGCTCGGGCACCACCGAAAAGGTAAAGGCCGACATCTCCAAGCTCGGCAGCAATTTGCTCGTCGTCCGTCACGGCCGCCCGGCCGGGCCTGGCGGACCGGGAGGGCTCGACCAGGTCACACGTCCGCTCGGCAGCAAGGAGCTTGCCGCGCTCATCACCCATCTGAGCGGCGCCCGCGCCATTTCGCCCGCCTCGCAAAAGCAGGTCCGCGTCATCTTCGGCACGGAAAGCCTGACGTCGGGTGTCACCGGCACCGACAGCGCCTATCTCGACGCGCGCGACTGGAAGCTGGTTTCAGGCCGCCCGTTCAGCGATTCGGAAATCCGCTCGGGTACCGGCGTCTGCCTGATTGGCGAAACCGTGCGCCAGCAGTTCTTCGGCGCCGGCGACCCCGAAGGCGAGATCATTCGCGTCAACCGCACCTCGTGCAAGATCATCGGCCTGCTCGAGCCGAAGGGCTATACCGGCTTCGGCCAGGACCAGGACAATGTCGTGCTGATGCCGCTCGCCGCCTACCAGCGCCGCATCGCCGGCAACCGCGACATCGACTCGATCTACGTCGCCGCCGACGACCGGACGCCGACCACCGAGCTGCTGCCGCGCGTCGAGGACATCTTGCGCGACACACGCCGCATCCCGCCGGACCGCGAGGACGATTTCTCGATCCGCGACATGACCCAGATCGCCGACGCCATGGCCAGCGCCACCACGACAATGACCGGCATGCTGGGAGCGGTCGCCGGCGTTAGCCTGTTGGTCGGCGGCATCGGCATCATGAATATCATGCTGGTGTCGGTCACCGAGCGCACCCGCGAGATCGGCATCCGGCTGGCCATCGGCGCGCATGAAAAGCATATCCTCATCCAGTTCCTGGTCGAGGCGACCGTGCTGTCGCTGCTCGGCGGCATTATCGGCATCCTGATCGGCCTGGCGCTGGCCGGCCTCGCCTCGCTGACCCTGGCCATCCCGTTCGCGCCAAGCCCGGCGGTAATCCTGCTCGCCGTCGGCTTCTCGGCGCTGATCGGCATGGTGTTCGGTTTCTTCCCGGCGCTGCGCGGCGCACGGCTCGATCCGATCGACGCACTGAGGCATGAATAGCGCGGCGGAGCGTGCGCCGCCTTCAGACGTCCCACGAAATTTTTGACGCTGCCGTCGCCCTCCCCCTGTCGCGAAACAGACCGCGGTGATAGCAATCGCCTCGGGGACACGGGGGAATAGTGGGATGAGCAAGAAAGAGCGAGTGGTTTTGGTGACGGTGATCATCGAGGCTGCATTGGCGGGGCTTTGGTGGTATTTGGCCAGCTATGGCGTGGCCAATCCCGATCATGTCACCGCCGATTTCCAGCAGGTTGTCGGTCAGACGATGGGAACGGCGATGGGTGCGCTGTTGGGTATCGGCGTCATGCTGTTTTTCGTCGCCGCCCGCAAGACCGCAGAACCATCGAAGACAAAATGCGTCGTTAGAGCGACGTGCGTCCACTTGGACGCACAAAGTACCCTCTAACACTTTGAATCGGCGCATCGTGCTTTCCGAGAATCGATTCCGATTTTCGGGCCGATGCGTTAGTCCTTGTCGGCAAAGTGCCACTCGATCAGTGGCTTCATATGCGGCATCAGCCCGTCCGGCAGGTCATCGGCATTGCGGATGATGACAGGCCCGTCGATTTCCGGCTCTGCCTCGGCGGCGACAAAGGCACTGATGCGCTGCGCGACCTCGTCGGCGGATGCCGTCTCGCGATAGCGGCGAAAGATCACCGTGCCGGTTGCCGTCGACAGGGCATAGTAGCGCCTGCCGCGTGTCGCGCCGGCAAGGTCGAGGCCGGTTTCTTCGCGCACCTCGCGGATCATGTTGAAGTCGACATCGACAAGGCCATCGCGGAAATCGGTCGGCTCGAACGAGCCGGCGGCGAAGTAGACGCGGCCGGCATTGACCGTGTGCGACGCCATGCGGATCGCCACCAGCGCATTGTCGCCGGCGACCAGCATGGCATGGGCATAGGCGTGCTCGGCCCCAGCCACCTGGCGATTGCCGCGCCAAAGCATGAAGGTCGAGTAGCGCACCGCATGACAGCGGCCGACGAGGCTGCTGCCGCGATAGCGGAGCGCCGAAAGCAGCACCACGGTGCCGTCGAACAGCGCCGGGTTGGCTGCGGTCTCGCGCCGCCAATTCTCGGCGATCGCTTGCGCATTATCGCGCTCGAACGGATGCGGGCCGGGGTCGAGCCTGACGTCGACGGCGTCGACCGGCAGGATGATGTTGCGCGGCAGGTCGAAGCTCAACGAAACGATCCTCAGGCCATTTCCAGCGTGATCGCCACCGGACAATGATCCGAGGCCTTCGGCCGGTCCCAGCCGGCACGCGGAAAGCGGTCCACCTCCTGGCCCGCCGGAAAGATCGTGCGCCAGGGCTGGCCGTTGCGGATGATGTCGGGAACGGCGGTCGCATTCTTGGCTGCCAGTGCCTTCGACAACAGGATGTAGTCGAGCTGGCACAGATGCCGCTCTTGCGGTCCGCGCGTATGGTATAAGGTCCAACGGTCCATCTCCGGGCGCCGCTCGACCGCATTCTCGCAAAAGCCGCCGGCGGTGAGCACGTTGAGGCAGGACTGGCTCTCATCGATCACCTCGAAGCGGTAGCCGTCAAAGGCGTCGCCGGAGATCTTCACGCGCTGCCGATAGTCATTCATGTCGCCGCAGATCGCCCAGCTTTTATCGGCGGCATGATCCCCACCGAAACGCTCCTCGATGATCCGGCGCACCGCTTGCGCCTCGGCGATGCGCAGCGGCATTGTCGCCTGGCGCCCGTCGAGACCGTTGCGGGGCGAGCCCATCGACTTGAAGTGCACCAGATACAGCGTCAGCGGCACGCCACCGACTGTCAGGTCGATTTCCAGGCAGTCGCGCCGGAAGATGCGCTGGTTGGCCTGATGCCCAAGCGCTGCCAGTTCCGGCGTGTGCAGGCCGAATTGTTCGAACGTGACATAGGCGTGGCTTGTCATGCGCACGAATTCGATCGGCTGGCCCTGCGCGGTCTCGTTGCGCATCATCACGGCGACGTCGATGCCGCGCGAATCATTGCCGGCTGTGGTGTATTTCTGGCGGTAGCCATGCCCGACCATCTTGAACAGATAGCCGTATTCGAAAGCCTTCAGCGCCTCGATATTGTCGACCTCCTGCATGCAGATGATGTCGGCGCGGGTGGCTGCGATGGCCAGTGCCGTCAGCTGGCGCGTGTCGTCGGATAGCGCGAGCGCCCGCGCCTGTTCCAGCATTTTGTATTCGGCCTCGCTCTGGATATCGAAGAGCGCCAGCGTGCGATCTTCATGGAGCTGGTTGCGGTATCCGGAAAAATCGAACCTGTTCATCAGGTTTTCGACATTGAAGGTGGCGAGGCGCAGGGACATGGCGGTGACCTTTGCCCACAAGCGCAGCCGAAAACAAGGGGGCTGGGCGATGCCCATTCATGGTTGATGGAACCTTTCCGTTCATCTTCCGTTCAGACGCAAAGGTCCATGATTAAGGGTTAGTCTGAGTGGGGCCTGAATCTTCGGAGAGTGAAATGAAACCGCTCTTTTTGACTACCATTCGATCGGGCATGTTGACCTTGGGTCTTGTTTCCGGCCTCTCGGCGCCTTCCATGGCCGGGCCCATTCAGCCTGACGTCCCGCTCCCAACTGCTGCCGCGGCACGCGAAATCGTGCCGGTGCGCGATAGCTGGGCTGGCGGCAATAATAACGTCTGGATGCGTGGCCGTAATTTCTCCCGGAACTGGAACCGTGGCAATTGGAACCGTGGCAACTGGAACGGTGGGCGGCACTGGCGCCGCAACTGGAACGGTGGGCGGCACTGGCGCCATAATCGTGGCCGGTACTACGGTGGCGGCCATTACGGCCGTTACTACGGTGGCGGCTATTACGGCCGTTACTACGACGACGATGACAACGGCGCCGCCGCGCTTCTCGGTTTGGGCCTTGGGTTCGGCCTTGGCAGCCTGTACCAGGGCTACTACAACCAGGGCTACTACAACCGGGGCTACTACAACAACGGTTACTATTCGAGCGCCCATGTCCGCTGGTGCTACAATCGTTACCGGTCGTATCGCACCTGGGACAACACGTTCCAACCCTATAACGGCCCGCGCCAGCAATGCTGGTCGCCCTATCGCTGATCGACTGATGCATTCCAGACGGCGCCGCCCCTCGCGGCGCCGTTTCCGCCTGGCTCAGCCTTCTTCTGAACTGTTCTTTGTCCGGCCAGGGCACCGCGAAATCGTTTCGCCGCCGACGATAACGCTATGTTTATCCGGCAGGCCTAGTTATCTTGCCGATCGCACCACATGAAATGCGACGATCGCCGGGGATTGGCGCGCGATGGCTGAAGACGAACACCGGGACAAACGCAGGCAGCGCGTCTTCAAGGGCGCGACGATCCTGACCGGCATGACCAGGTCCGAGGTCACGTGCACGGTGCGCAACATGCATGACGGCGGCGCCGAACTGAAGGTCTCGATCGATGCTCGCGTGCCCGACGAATTCCTGCTCTATGTGCCGACCGACGGCATCGCCTACAAGGCAGTGGTCCGCTGGCGCCGCGAGGACCGCATCGGCATCATGTTCACCGGCACCGAGCCAAAGCCCCACTGGCACTACGGCTAAATCCCCCGAACCGCGTCCTCTGAGCAGTCGACGAAGTTAGGAGAGAAATCTCCTAGAATACCCCGACGAGCAGTGCGGCCCCGGCAAGGAAGACAGAGGCGGAGACCCACAGGACCCAAAGTCCTCGCACCCTGCATTCGAGAACGGCCGCAGCGGGATTGGCGGGATCGTAGTGGACCTCGACCTTGTCGCCCTGGAGGTAGCGCTGCGATTGACCGCTGACGAGGCTTGGCAGCGAGGCCGTCAGATTCGAGCCGAAAGCGACGCGGTCGGCGGCATAGCGCTGGCCGGCGACGCTATAGCTATAGACGACGCGGGATTTGAAGACCGTTCGCCAAGGCCGGTACCCACCGCCCTTCAACCTGTCGCGGATCTGGAATTTCTGCAGGCCCGATGCGTCGATGCGTCCCGTGGTGACAGGCCATCTGGCCGCCTGTTCCGCTAGCGACTTCTGGGCAATGCGCATGCGCAAGGTAAATAGCCCCATCACAAGCAGCAGGGCCCCCGCGCCGAGGTTCTGCGGCTTGGGCAAATGCGGCCTGATCGCCTCCAGGACGCCGCCGATGGAGATGACCAACACAACGGCGCCAATCAACAGCCCCGCCGAAAGCTGGACCATGAACTTGAGGGCGCCATCGGGCATGTTGCGCTCGATCACGGCCTTGGCCGGATCGGAAGGGTCATAGAAAACGGTTACGTCGGCTCCCTTGGGAAACCGCGCAAGGGTTTCGGGAACGGCGAAGTTTCCGACATTCTCCTGCACGCTGTAGCGCGAACTGCAGAACGTTTTCCCGCCCACCTTGTACTCGAAGGTGATCGCCGGGAAGCTTCGAGTCTCGGTTGAACCTCTGCGTTGCGAGCCGGATCCCGAACTGGTCACCTCGCGAGCCTCCACTCGTGACGAGACGATCTTTCCAGGGGTCGGAAACCAGCGGCTGACCGCCCTCACCTCTCTCCACTTCAACAGCGTAGCAACGCTCAGCATGCCGGCGACCACGCAGGCGAACCCGACCAACAGAAGTTTGAGTTCCAAATCTGCCCCCTCGGCAACGCATGCCTGCGCATGCATACCACGACGGCGAGAATACCGCGTCTGTTCAAAGACCGGCGAGATCACACGGCCTTTGATTTAAAAAAACCGGCGGAGCGCTCCGCCGGTTTTTCTCGGCATTGATAAAATCGTGAATTAATTCTTGGCCTTGTCGACCAGCCTGTTCTTCGAAATCTCCGCGCGCCCGGAGGGCGAAGCCCGAGGACGCGCAAGAAAACGAACGTGGAGTTCGATCAGTTCTTGGCCTTGTCGACCAGCTTGTTCTTGGAAATCCATGGCATCATCGCGCGCAGCTTGGCGCCGACTTCCTCGATCTGGTGGCTGTCGTTGTTGCGGCGGATGCCCTTGAAGCGCGACATGCCGGCGCGGTATTCCTGCATCCATTCCGAGGTGAACTTGCCGGTCTGGATATCCTTCAGCACGCGCTTCATCTCGGCCTTGGTGTCGGCGGTGATGATGCGCGGGCCAGAAACATATTCGCCCCATTCAGCAGTGTTCGAGATCGAGTAGTTCATGTTGGCGATGCCGCCCTCATAGATCAGGTCGACGATCAGCTTGACCTCGTGCAGGCACTCGAAATAGGCCATTTCCGGCGCATAGCCGGCTTCCACCAGCGTCTCGAAACCGGCGCGGATCAGCTCGACCAGGCCGCCGCACAGCACAACCTGCTCGCCGAATAGGTCGGTCTCGCATTCCTCGCGGAAATTGGTCTCGATGATGCCCGAACGGCCGCCGCCGACACCGCAAGCGTAGGACAGAGCGAGATCGAGCGCATTGCCCGAAGCGTCCTGGTTGACCGCGACCAGGCACGGCACGCCGCCGCCCTTCTGGTATTCGCCGCGCACCGTGTGGCCAGGCCCCTTCGGCGCGATCATGACGACGTCGACCGATGCTTTCGGCTCGATCAGGCCGAAATGCACGTTGAGGCCGTGGGCGAAGGCGATCGCCGCGCCGTCGCGGATGTTCGGCGCGATCTCGGATTTGTAGATGTCGGCCTGCAGCTCGTCTGGCGTCGCCATCATCATCAGGTCGGCCCATTTGGCGGCCTCCGCCACGCTCATCACCTTGAGCCCGTCGGCCTCGACCTTTTGGGCGGTTGCCGATCCGGCCTTGAGGCCGATGGCGATGTCCTTAACGCCGGAATCCTTGAGATTGAGCGCATGCGCCCTGCCTTGGCTGCCATAGCCGATGATGGCGACCTTCTTGCCCTTGATCAGGTTGAGATCGGCGTCGCGATCGTAATAGACACGCATTTTTCTTTCCTTCCCGTTTTGAATTCAGAGGCCTTGCGGCCCGGTTTTTGCTCCATAAAGAGCGAGAAACTGCTGCGTCGCCCGGACGGCATCGCCGCCGATCGCTGCATCAGTCAATTCCAGCCGGTCGCCGAGCAGCAGGCGAACCTGCACGTCACGGGCGACCAGCCCGAAAAAGGTGCGGAATGCCGCTTCGGCATCCGAGAACTCGAGAAGCCCGGCCTGCCGGCCGGCCTCCAGCACCGGCTTCAGGCGCCGGGCCAGCGCGAAGCGGCCGTTCTCCAGGACGATGGCGCCAAGATCGTCGTTCCCCGAGCCAGCATGGCCAATGGCGACGCGGTTCAGCGCGATCGATGTGTCGCTCGAAATCACCTTGAGCCAGTTCGAAGCGAAACGTGCGAGGCTCACCGTCAGCGAAGCAAGGGTAAGCCCCTTGCCGTCGACCGGCACCACCCGCACCTTGGAGGCCTGCCATTGCACCGTTGCCGTCAACAGCCCGTCGCGATCGCCGAACCATTTGTAGAGCGTCTCCTTGGAACAGCTCGCCCGCCGCGCCACGGCGGTCATGGTCAACTGATCGCCCTCCTCGACCAGCAGGCGAAGTGCGGCGTCGAGCACGGCTTTCTGCCGCTCCGTCAGTGCTTCGCCGGTGTCGATGTCGACGGTTGCCTGCAACAAGCTGTTTTCCTGCTCGATAACGGCGGCAGCCAGGGCCGTACCGTACGTTACGGTTCGGCATGTCTATGACGTATTGTCGGACCCGGTGCAAGCCCTATCTCCGCTTTTTGACGTCGATAGCCGTCATCGCATGTGTTCTTGGTGTCGTTGCTGGTGGCAGACCGGTAGTCTCGCCTATCTCGTCGGGGCGGTGTTGATCATCCTGCCCTGGCCATGGACGCTGATCGCAATGATGCCGACAAACCGATTGCTGGAGGTGATGGACGCGGCCGGCACCAATCCGCAGGCCCGGGCGTTGATCGTCAAATGGGCCAATCTGAACCTGGTTCGCGTCATGCTTGGCGTGCTGGCGGCACTGGCGTTCCTCCGGGGAAGTGTCTGACGTCGCTGCAACGATCTTCAGCGCCAAAGGCCACATCACCCCAGGGCGGCTGGATGACGCAGCCGCCCAAGCAGAGCCGACAAGGTGTCGAGGTCATCATCCGAAAGCCTGGCGCCGACCAGCTCCACGATCGACAGTCCGTAGACGGCCCACATCTGGCGGCGCATCTCGCGCCCCTTGCCGGTGATGCGGACCGTCTGTCCGCGCCCGTCATCGGCAACCCTGAGCCTCTCGACCAGCCCGTCCGCCTCAAGCCGCGCCAGCAGCCGCGAGACGTTGTATTGCGCAAACAATGTGCGCTCGATCAGCTGGAACGGCCGCAAGCCGCCCTCGCCCGCTTCGGCAAGCTCATGCAGCACGTCGTACCAGGCAAGCGGCGGTAAGTTGCTGTCCTTCAGCGCGTCTTCAGCTCTTTCCACCAGCTGGCGCGAAACGCGCATTAGGCGCGCCCAGGCCTTGATGGCCGCCGGCGAAGGATTGGTTTTCTCCGTCATGATTGCAGCATAGGCGATAGATGCAATTGCATCAAGCTTGACGATCGATGCAAATGCATCTATGTAAATGCAATTGCATTGATATCGGAGGCACTGCCATGAAACATGAAATCTGCAAGATCGCCGACATCCCGGAGACGGGCAGCCTGGTGTCCGACAAGCTCGTTCTCGTCAGCCACCACCTTTGTCCCTATGTGCAGCGCGCGGCGATCTCACTCGCCGAAAAAGACGTGCCGTTCGAACGCCTCACCATCGATCTCGCCAACAAGCCGGCCTGGTTCAAGGCGATATCGCCGCTCGGCAAGGTGCCGCTGCTGCGCGTGCAGCAAAATGGCGAGGAAACGGTGATTTTCGAATCGGCGGTCATCCTCGAATTCCTCGAGGAAACGCAACGGCCCCCACTTCACCCTGCCGACCCGCTGGCCCGGGCCCGGCACCGCGCGTGGGTCGAGTTTGGCTCGGCCGTCCTCAACGCCATCGGTCGATTCTATTCCGCGCCGACCGAGGCCGCCTTCCTTGCCGAAGGCGAAGGTCTGTCGGCGACGTTCGACCGTCTCGAAGAGGAACTGACGGCTGGCCGAGCTGGGCCATGGTTTGCCGGCGAGCGCTTTTCACTGGTCGATGCTGTCTATGGACCAATCTTCCGCTATTTCGACACCTTCGATCGGATCGGCGATTTCGGCATCCTGAGCGGAAAGCCGCTTGTCGAGGCCTGGCGGAAGGGATTGCACGAACGCAAGTCGGTGAAGGACGCTGTCACCCCAGACTATCCACAGCGCCTTCATGCATTCCTGCAAGCGAAGGGTTCGCACCTTTCGAAACTCATCCGCCGCAACGAGGCGGCCACCGCGCTTCCTTGATACCGATCCGCCTAAACGGATCGACGATGGTTCCAGCAACCATCGAGGCAAGGATGTTTGGCGCCGGCGGGATTTTCGCCACCGACGCCACCAGCCAGTCGCGGACGAACGGCATCACGGTCGAATCCGACTGGTAGAAGGGCGTCAGCATCAGCGACAGCGCCTGAAACACCCGGACATGCCATCGCCGCGCCCGGACGTAGGCCTCGAGCGCAGTATCGACACGATCCGTTCCTATGAGCGCGTAATTGAGCGCTGCTGCATCGAGCAGCGCCATGTTCGCCCCTCGCCCGAGCTGCGGGCTGGTCGAATGCGCGGCATCGCCGATGACCGCCCATCGCCTTCCGGCCGGCATCTTGAGGGCCGTAACGCGCCAGCGAGAGCTGGTCGAAATTGTCGATCTGGCGCGTGAACGCCTCGCATTCGGGCCACAGCCGAACCAACCTCGCCTTCCATGCGTCGAGACCCTTTGCCCTTACCTGCTCTGCGTCCGCCGGCTTCAGGCTCCAGAAGAATGCCGCCATCTTCTCAGCGCCGGGTTCCGGCCTCCCGATCGGCAGCACGCCGATCATCACGCTCGCTCTGTCGTAGCGCTGCAGCAGGGCGTGCTCGTCGAAACCGTCGCCGCGCCAGCCGAGCGACGCCCAGAACGCGCCATAGGCGAGCGGCCGCGGTTCACCCGGATTCTGCACACACTGCCGCAGTTTGGAGCGCGAACCGCTGGCACCGACGATTAGGTCGAATGGCCCTGTCCTTCGCCCGTTGCCGCAGATCAGCGTTGTCCGTTCGCCGGTTTCCAGCGTCTCGAGCTCGACGCCGGTTTCGATGGCGATCGCCTCGCGCCGAACGGCACGGAAAAGCACGCCGAACAAGGCCGCCCGGTGCACCGCCAGCCCGAAACGACTGCGGCGCTGCGCATCATAGCGGACGTCGAGTACGGTGCGGCCGGTTTTCGCATCGGCGCCATGCAGACGGTCGATGCGGCTGCCCAGCGCCAGGATGTCGTCGAGCAGGCCGAGATCGGCAAGCACCGTCAGCCCGGTCGGCTGCAGGATCAGCCCGGATCCGACCGGCTTTGGCTCGTCGAAGCGCTCGAAGACGGTGACCCGATGCCCGGCACGTTTCAGATAGAGTGCCGCGGCCAGTCCGGCCGGGCCGGCGCCGGCAATCGCGATGTCCAGAGAAATGCCCATTGCCCGCCGAATCTTCTCGCCCAAGCCGGACAATCCTTCAGCGGTATCGCCAAATCAAGCCGTCGCGCTTGGCGTTGCCGCTCCGGCACTGATGGTTAGGTCTCGGTAGCGTCGAATGCGTTCCGCGCGTCGCGCACAGCGCCATGATTGAGCTCGGCCCACTGGAGCAGCTGGTGCAGGGGTCCGAACATCGAGCGTCCGAGATCGGTCAGGCTGTATTCGACGCTCGGCGGCTTGGTCGGGAACACCTCGCGATGGACGTAACCGTCGCGCTGTAAATCGTGCAGCGTCTGGGTGAGCATGCGCTGTGAAATGTCGGGCACCAGCCGCCGCAATTCGCCGAACCGGTACGGCTTTTCGGCCAGCGCCATCATCAACAGCGAACTCCATTTGTTGCTGATGCCCTGGATCACATCGCGAACCGGACAGTCCGCAATGTTGCCCCCGCCGCTGCCCGCTTTGTAAATCTCGAGTTTCGATCTCAGACCGACGATTTTGCTGTCCATCGCTGGTTCCCTGCGCCTGCCTACCTCCCGCAAAACTGCCTTCTTTACGGAGGTCGGTCAATTCCTATTTTAGTGCTGGTCTCTTTTTGAGACTTATATAAGCACCCGCCGCTCCGGCGCAACGACAGGACTTCCCATGACCGAAACCCTTCTCGTCACCGGCGCCTCCGGCCAGCTCGGCCGCGGCGTCATCCATCATCTGCTGGACACGCTCAAGGTTCCGCCCGCACGCATCATCGCCGCCACCCGTAATCCGGAAAACCTCGCCGACTTGGCGACGCGCGGCGTTGCCATCAGGCAAGCCGATTTCGATGACACGGCGTCGCTCGTCGAGGCATTCAAGGGCGCCGGCAGGGTCCTGATCATCTCGACCGGCGAGATCGACCTTGGGGGCAAGCGCCTCAAGCAGCACGAGAATGCAGTCGCAGCCGCCAAGAAGGCTGGTGTCTCGCATCTGCTCTACACCTCGATGCCCAATCCTGAGCCGGGATCGCCGGTGCTGTTTGCGGGCGATCACTACGGGACCGAGCACGCGATAAAGGCGAGCGGCATCCCCTACACGATTTTCCGCAACGGCTGGTATCAGGAGAACCTGTTCATGTCGCTGCCGCATGCCATTGCCTCGGGGCAGTGGTACACATCGGCGGCCGACGGCCGCATCGCCCATGGCGCTCGCGACGACATGGCCGTGGCGATCGCCGCCGGCCTTGCCTCGGGCGATACTGAAAGCACCACATACACGCTGACGGGTCCGCAGGCCTACACGGTCGCCGAGATCGCGGCCCTGGTGACCGACGTCACCGGCAAGCCCATCGAGGTCGTTCAGCTTTCGGATGAAGCCTTGACCGAGGGCCTGAAGGCTGCCGGCGTTCCCGAAGGTTTTGCCCCCGTCGTCACCTCCTTCGACACCAACACGCGCTCCGGCCGCATCGGCATGGTGACCGACGCGATCGAGACACTTTCAGGCAGGAAGCCGAAATCGCTGAAGCAATTTCTTGAAGCGAACAAGGCAGCGCTAACCGGCTGAAGTCGGCCGTGGTCAGGGGCATGTCGAGATTCAGGTCAGGCCGAGTCGAGAATGGTGGGTTCCGAGAACCGGAGCGGAGCGTACTTTCGGGTACGTGAGCACCGGAAGCGCAGGTATCAGCCGTTCGCAGCCCGGCCCCACCTGAATATCGGCATGCCCTAGATAGCCACCTGCGTTCCGATCTCAACCACACGTCCGGTCGGGATCTGAAAATACTCCGTCGCATCCGCTGCCGTGCGCGCCAACCCGATGAACAGCTTGTCCTGCCACACCGGCATGCCGGAGTTGGGTGACGCCTTGAGCGAGCGCCGCGACAGGAAGAACGAGGTCGTCATGATGTCGAACTTCCAGCCCTGCTTGCGGCAGATCGCCAGCGCACGCGGGATGTTGGGCTGCTCCATGTAGCCGAAGGTCAGCGTCACCCGCATGAACAGCTCGTTGATCGTTTCCATCTTGACCCGGTCACTGTCGGGCACCATGGGCTGCTGCGCCGTCACCACCGAGAGGATGACGTTCTGTTCGTGCAGCACCTTGTAGTGCTTCAGGCTGTGCATCAGCGCGGTTGGCGCGCTGACGGGATCGCTGGTCAGGAACACGGCCGTACCGGACACCAGCTGCGGTTTCTTCTTCAACAAATTGCCGGCAAGGAAATCGAGCGGAATCTCGTTCCTGCGCGTCTTGTCGAACAGATAGCGACTCCCGCGTATCCAGGTCCCCATGATCAGCCCCATGATGCTGGCAACAGCGATTGAAACCCATCCGCCTTCCATGAATTTCACAATATTTGCCAGGAAGAAGCCGGTGTCTATCGTGCCAAAGAGCAGCGCGAGCGCCGCAGCGAGCGCGGTCTGCCATTTCCATTGCCACCGCATCACCACGAACAGCAAAATAGTCGTCATCAGCATTTCGCCTGTCACCGAAATTCCATAGGCGGAAGCCAGGGAACTCGAACTGCCAAAGCCCACGACCAACAGCATTACGCCGAGCGCGAGAATGAGATTCACGCGCGGCATGTAAATTTGGCCGAGTTGCATTTCGGAAGTATGCTGAACTTCGATTCTGGGCAGAAGATTGAGCTGCACCGCTTGCCTGGTCAGCGAAAACGCCCCGGAGATAACGGCTTGACTGGCGATGACAGTCGCTGCTGTTGCGAGCCCGACCATCGGTATCAGTGCCCAATCTGGCAGCATCTGGAAAAACGGATTGTCGGGCAGCCCCCCGTGAGCAAGAACGAATGCGCCTTGCCCAAAATAGCTGAGCAGCAGGCAGGGGAAGACGATCCAGAACCAGGCTAGCACGATTGGACGGCGACCGAAGTGTCCGAGATCGACGTAAAGCGCTTCAGCACCGGTAACCGCCAGAAAAACCGCGCCGACGGTGAGAAATGCACCCGCTTTGGCTTCGGCAAGGTAGACGACTGCATAATAGGGGTTGATTGCCAGAAGTACCGAGACATCGTCAAGAATATGCACCAACCCGAAAATGCCGATCGCCAGAAACCAGAGCGCCGTCACCGGCCCGAAAACGGAGGCCACTCTGCCGGTCCCGAAGCGCTGCACGGCAAACAAGACGGCAAGAATCACCAATGTAATGGGAACCACGTACGGATCGAACGCCGGGGTCACGACGCTCAGCCCTTCCACCGCTGAAAGCACCGAGATGGCCGGCGTTATGATCGCGTCGCCGAAAAACAGTGCGGCTCCGCAGAGACCAATGGCAAGAATGATGCCGGAACCAGCCGGATAAGCTTTCCGGGCCAGCGCCATAAGCGACAGGGTACCGCCTTCACCCTTGTTATCCGCCCGAAGCACGAAGGCGACGTATTTGATTGTCACGATAATCGTCAGTGCCCAGACGATCAGCGACAGAATGCCCAGAACGGCACTGCGCGGATCGGTGCCGGACGAAGCATGCAGTGCTTCGCGAAGCGCATAGATCGGGCTGGTGCCGATATCGCCATAGACCACGCCGAGAGCGCCCAGCATCAAAACCTTGGTGCTGTGCTTTTCGACCTCAGGATGGCTTGATTGTTCGACGGGTTCTGCCTCACTACCACTGTTGGTAAGGGCCATGGACGACACTCCGATAAGCGCGCGGTGCTCTACGCTTGCTGCGATGCAATATCAAGTGCCCCAACGTGATGGCTGCCATGTCCGCAAAGCGCGGCTTCCATCCCTACCACCCACAGGCCTTCAGAAATCTTTTGACCGTGCCGGCCATGCCATACTCCAACGCATCGGCTGTCAACCCATGTCCAATCGACACTTCGGCCAATGCCGGGATGCGCTTTGCCAATGCCGGCAGGTTGCTCACCACCAGATCGTGGCCGGCATTGACCTGAAGCCCGGCGGCAAGCGCGGCATCCGCGGTTTTTCCCAATCTTTCCAGCTCCTTTGCCGCTTTTACCGAATCAGAATGATAGCTGCCATATGGACCCGTGTAGAGCTCGATCCGGTCGGCGCCGGTGTCGCGCGCGGCCTTCATGCCTGCCGGATCCGGGTCGGAAAACAACGATACGCGAAAGCCTCCCTTTTTCAGGCGCTTGACGATCGGTGTCAGGAACGCCGCCTCGGCGGCGAAGTTCCAGCCATGGTCGGAGGTGGCCTGGGCAGGGTCGTCGGGCACCAGCGTCACCTGCTCCGGCTGGTGCTTTTCAACAAGCGCCAGGAAATCCTCGCTTGGATAGCCCTCGATGTTGAACTCCGCCTGGGGGAATTCGTCGTCGATCAATGCCCTGATCTCCGGCAGGTCGGAATGCCTGGTGTGCCGCTCGTCGGGCCGCGGATGCACGGTCAGCCCATGCGCGCCCGCGGCAAGTGCGATGCGTCCGAGCCCGGTGACGCTTGGCCACGGCAGGTCGCGCCGGTTGCGCAGCATGGCGATGGCATTGAGATTGACGGAGAGTTTTGCAGGCATGGGTTCTCGGGTCCGGGTGTATTTGCGGCCATCTATACCGCCTTTGGCGGGAACAGACAGGGGGTTTCCGGTGTTCCAGAGGGACGTATAATATCCAGCAAGAGGAAGACCCGTGAATTATCTTGAAGCCGTGCCGGCGGTTCGCCGCATCGACACCGACCGCGACGACCTGTTCGCCATCGATGTCGTCGGCCATGTCACGGCGGCCGATGCGGAAAACCTGTTCGGTTTGCTGGAGGCGGCTTACGCGCTGCACCCGAAAATCGACGTGCTGGTGCGCCTGATCGACCATGATGGCGTCGATTGGGTCGATGTGTCGGACGAAACGCTTGAACAGGGCACTGCCCATGCCGTGGAGCATGTCGGCCGCTGCGCTGCGGTCGGCGAGCCGAACTGGGTACCCAGCGCACAGAGCTTGCAGCCTGCTTCCTCGCCCGTCGAGATCAGGCATTTCGAGGCAGAGGACGAAGCATCCGCCTGGGAATGGCTCGGCGCCAGACCGCTTGCGCCACGCTGACGCAGTCACAGTCCTGGCTCGATCCGCCTATCTGACAATCGTCAGCCGTTCGGCCGCGCGCGTGATCGCGGTGTAGAGCCAGCGCTGACGGGTTTCCTTGAACGCCCAGCTTTCGTCGAAAAGCACGATCTCGTTCCACTGCGAGCCTTGCGACTTGTGCACGGTCAGCGCGTAGCCGTAGTCGAAATCGTCGAAGCGCTTTTTCTGCTGCCAGGGAATGTCGGCGTCCGGGTCCTCGAACGCTGCCTTGAGCAGCTTGATCTTGGCGACGCCGCGGTCCGGATCGTCCTCCTCCGGCGAGACCAGCAAATTGATGCCGGGTTTCACCGTCTCGCGCGACGAGGTCATCACCTTCCACAGCGAGCCGTTGAGCAATCCCTTGGCAGGGTCGTTACGCAGGCAGACGAGCTTGTCGCCCGCTTGTGGAAAGTCGGCATTGAACCCCTTCAGCTCGCGCAGCCGCTGATTATAGCGACGCCGCGTCCTGTTGGTGCCGACCAGCACCTGGTCCGCCTTCAGCACCAGTTCCTGGGTGACGTCTTCCTTGCCGATCACCTGCGCCGTGCCATAGTCGCCGCGCATGAATTCGCGCCCCTCGCGCACGTCGAGCGCCAGCCGGATGATCGGGTTGTCGCGCGCCTGCCGGTGGATCTCGGTGAGAAGAATATCCGGCTCATGCTCGGTGAAGAAGCCGCCGCCCGAGATCGGCGGCAACTGGCCGGGATCGCCGAGAACAAGGATCGGCGTGCCGAAACTCATCAGGTCGCGGCCGAGCTGTTCGTCGACCATCGAACATTCGTCTATGACCACGAGCTTGGCCCGCGAGATCGGGCTCTGCCGGTTGAGCGAAAAGGTCGGCGATATCGAAGTCTTGCCGGTCACCTCGTCTGCTACCGATTCCTCGCCCTTCGGCCGGTAGATCAGCGAATGGATGGTGCGGGCATTGACCGCGCCCTTGGAACGCAGCACCTGCGCCGCCTTGCCGGTGAAGGCTGCGAATTGCACCTGGCCGTCGACATGTTCGGCGAAATAGCGCGCCAGCGTCGTCTTGCCGGTGCCGGCATAGCCGAACAGCCGGAAGAGCTGCGGCTTTCCAGACTTGAGCCAGGTGGCGACCGCTTTCAGCGCGTCGTCCTGTTGAGGAGAGAATTCCATCAGCGCGAGAGACCGGATTCGCGAGGGAAAGACAAGGCCGACGGCCACTAATCAAGTTCGTCGGCAGCGGGCCGCACCGCCTCCAATGACGCTATTTATCAGGCAGAGGTCGGAACGTAAAGAGAACGAAGTCGAGCCGCCACGACCTAGCCGGTCGGGCCGCCACGACCTTCGGTCGGGCCGGGATCGTTGTCGAGCAGGATCGGCTTGCCATGCGGCGTCGAATGCGCGGCGCGTTCCCAGGCGGCAGCGAGCGAATCGACGTCGCCCTTGCCGGCAACGCCTTTGGCCGACAGCAAATTCTCCAGCGCCGCCAGCCAGTGCTCGTAATAATCGTGGCCATCGCTTGCGACACCCGGTTTCCTGACCTCGGCGGACAAGGCGTCTGCCCATTCGCTCCAGGAGAACAGGCCCTTGTCGTGCAGCGCAACCGTCATGGCGAAGGCTTCCGCTTGCCATGGCTCTGCGAACACCGGCGCATCGACGCCAGCAGGCAGCGTGGCGGTGACTGACTTCGCCTCACGCCGGCTCAAGATAGCTCTCCCAGGCGTCGATCGACACGGTCAGCGTCGGGTCGGCGCCCTCGCCCCAGATCTCCGCGCCGTCAAAAACCACGGTATAGACCCATTGCGGGTTTTCGCCTTGCCCATGCGCATTCGTGTCGGGGAAGACAAAACCATCGCGCACCGCCTCGACGGCGCCCTGCTTGCCGCGTGCGTAGCGCGGCAGCCTTGTGTGGCCGGTCGGATGGAAATTCTTCGTCCGCACGAGGTCGCCAGCCTTGAACCGCGCCGGTGTGGCAACCGGCCGGTCGCAGGGGCCGCCCTTAGCCAACACTGCCGGCACGTTTTCGGCCTTCAGCACCCGCTTTGGCGTTGCGGCAGGGTCGACCGCCTTGCCCGCGGCCAGATCGCGGTCGCTGACAAAACCATGCCGCTTCAGCAAGGTTTCGAGCGCCTTGATCCAGATCTCGTAGTAGCTGGAGCCATAGTAGTCGGCGGGATGCAGCGATTCCCGCGCATGCCGGCTCTCGTCGATGGTCCAGGCGCCCATGGCGCCCGCGCACAGCGTCACGCCAAGCGCCCGTCTTTCCCATTCGGCATGGAAATAGGGTTCGTCCTTTTCGGGTGCGACCGGCCCGAACCCCATCTGCCCGCCGAGATCCTGCGGCCCGTTCATGCCGGCTCCCGCGCCAGTCCGGCGCCGATCATCGCGTCGCGCGTCACCAGATCGGCCAGCCGCTCCTCGCTCCAGCCATCGGTGCCGTTCGGCCGCATCGGCACGACCAGGTAACGCAGTTCGGCGGTAGAATCCCATACCCGGATCTTTGTCGTTGCCGGCAAGATCAGCCCGAATTCCTCGAGCACGCCGCGCGGATCGATGACCGCGCGCGAACGATAGGGCGGGGCCTTGTACCAGACCGGCGGCAGGCCGAGCACCGACCACGGGTAGCAGGAGCACAGCGTGCAGACGATGAGGTTGTGCGTGTCCGCCGTGTTGAACACGGCCTGCATGTGCTCGCCCTGCCGGCCGGTGTAGCCGAGCGAACCGATCGCCGCCGTGGCGTCGCGTTTCAGCCGGGCGGCAAAGTCAGGGTCGACCCACGCCTTCGCCACCACCTTGGCGCCGTTGCGCGGACCGATTTTTGTCTCATAGGTGTCGACGATCACGTCGATCGCGGCCGGATCGATCAGCCCTTTCTGGGTGAGGATCGTCTCCAGCGCGCGCACCCGGGCGGCAAAAGGATCAAGCTCGTTGTCGTGGTCGTGGTTACGGGACATGGCCGTAAATTACGGCTGCAAGCATTCCACCGCAAGCGCCACGGCTTGGGCCAGCCCTATCGACTTCTACTCGGCTGCCGCCTTCTGCGGCTCGCCCTGCGACTCTTCTCCGTGCTCGAACAGCGACGGCTGGTCGACAGCTTCGACCGGTGGCTGCTCGTCCCGGCGCTTCGGCCACAGCCCGACAAGCCAGCCGGAAAAATGCTCCATGTAGACAAAGATGACCGGCGTGACGAACAGCGTCAGCGCTTGCGAAGCGACGAGGCCGCCGACCACTGCCACGCCGAGCGGCTGGCGCAGTTCGGCGCTGGCGCCGGTGCCGAGCGCGATCGGGATCGTGCCCATCAGCGCCGCCAGCGTCGTCATCATGATCGGCCGGAAGCGCATCAGGCAGGCCTTGTGAATGGACTCGAGCGGCGACATCCCCTCGCGCCTGAGTTCGAGCGCGACGTCGATCATCATAATGCCGTTCTTCTTGACGATGCCGATCAGCATCAGGATGCCGATGACAGCGATCACCGAAAGATCCATCCCCGCAAGCCGCAACGCAACAAGCGCGCCGAGCACCGCGGACGGAAGTCCGGTCAGGATGGTGAGCGGATGGATGAAGCTCTCGTAGAGGATGCCGAGGACGATGTAGATGGTCAGGATTGCGCCGCCGATCAGCAGGCCCTGGTTGGCAAGCGAATCCTGGAACGTTTTCGCCGTGCCCGAAAAAGTGGTCGAGATCGTCGCCGGCATGCCGATCTTTTCCTTCAGCGCATTGATGCGGCTCACGCTGTCGCCGAGCGCGACGCCTTGCGGCAGATTGTAGGAAATGGTCACCGCCGGAAGCTGGCCGAGTTGGTTGACGGTCAAGGCACCGGCGGTCCGATCGACACGAGCGAAGGCGCCGAGCGGCACCAGGCTGCCGCTGGCCGTCCTCACCTTGATCGCCAGCATCCTTTCTGGCGACCACTCGATCCTCGGGTCGAGTTCCATGATCACTTCATAGCTGTCGGCCGAACCGAAGATGGTCGACACCTGCTCGGTGCCGAACCCGCCATAGAGGCTGGAGCGCAACGTATCGGTGTCAACGCCGAGCGTCGCCGCCTTGTCGCGGTCGACCACCAGCGACGCCTGCAAGGCGTTGTTCTGCAAATCATTGGTGACGTCGGTGAAGGCGCTAAGGTCGGCGGCCATCGCATCGGTGAGCTTCTGCGCCCAAGCGTCCGCCGCGCCGATGTCGAGGCCCTGCACGACGAGCTGATAGGCGCTGGCCGAAGCGCGCGCGCCGAGCCGCAGATTCTGCACAGGCTGCATGAAGGTTTCGATGCCGGGGACATTGGCCAGCTGCCGCCGCAGATCCGAGAGCACCTTGTCGATATCGGGGCGCTGGTCCTTGTCCTTCAATTGCACATAGAGCCGGCCCTGGTTGAGCGCGCTGTCTCCGCCGCCTACCGACCACCCTACATGCGAGACATAGGGTGAATGGGTGAAGACATCGGCCACTTGCCCCTGCAACTTCACCATGGCGTCGAACGAAATGTCCTGGCGCGCGGTGGTCGTCACCGAAATTTGGCCGATATCCTCCTGCGGGAAGAAGCCTTTCGGCGAGGTCTGGATCAGCCAGACCGACAGTGCGGCCGTCCCAACGAAGACGAGAAAAACCACGAAACTGTGCCGCAGGCAAAACGTCAGCAGCCAGTCATAGCCCCGCATGAAGACATTGTGCCTGTGGCCTTCGCCCTGCGCTGCTTCGCGCTCGGCCTTCACAGATAAAAGCCGCGAGCACAGCATCGGCGTCAGCGTCAGCGACACGAACATCGACGCAAGGATGGCGACCGTCACCACCACCGCGAACTCGTTGAAGATGCGCCCGATCACTCCACCCATCAAAAGCACGGGGATGAACACAGCAACCAGCGAGATTGAGATCGAGATGATGGTGAAGCCGATTTCGCGGGCGCCCTTGAGCGCCGCTTCGAGGGCCGAGAGCCCGTCCTCCTCCATGTGGCGGAAGATGTTCTCCAGCATCACGATCGCATCATCGACGACAAGGCCGACCGCCAGCGTCAGCCCCATCAGCGAGATGTTGTCGATGGAAAAGCCGAACAGGAACATGGCGCCGAGCGTGGCGATCAGCGAGATCGGCACCGCCACCGCCGGGATGATCGTCGCCGATACCCGGCGCAGGAACAGGAAGATCACCATCACCACCAGCACGATGGTGAGCAGCAGTGTGAACTGCACGTCGTCGACCGCCTCGCGGATCGAAGTCGAGCGGTCGTTGAGCAACCGGATACTGGCCGCCGCCGGCATTTGATCCTGGAAGGACGGCAGCATCGCCTTGACGCGGTCAACGACGTCGACGGTATTGGCATCGGGCTGGCGCTGCACGGCCATGATGATCGCGCGGGTGCCGTCGTACCAGCTGGCCGTCGTCGTGGTCTCGACCGAATCGATGACGCGGGTCACCTCGCCGAGCCGAACCGGACGGCCGTTCCTGGTGGCTATGATGATTTTGGAAAATCCCGCCGCGTTGTTCAGCTGCGTATTGGCGGTGATCGTCAGCTGCTGCTTGTCGTTCTGCAGCACGCCGAGCGGCGTGTTGCTATTGGCCGAGGCGATCGCCGTCTGCAGCTGGTCGATCGAAATGCCGCGTGCGGCGAGCGCAGTCGGATCGATCTGGACGCGCACCGCGTATTTCTGCTGGCCGAAGATCGAGACCTGCGCCACGCCTTCGATCGTCGACAGCGCCGGCGAGATTACATTCTCGGCAAAGCCATCGAGATCGGTCAGCGGGACCGTGTCGCTGACCAGCGACATCAGGAGGATCGGCGCATCGGCCGGATTGACCTTACGGTAACTCGGCGGGCTGGTCATCTCAGGCGGCAATTGCCGCTGCGTTCGTGCGATCGCCGCCTGCACGTCGGCAGCGGCCGCATCGATATCACGATTGAGCACGAACTGGATGGCGATCGAGGTGGAGCCGAGCGAATTGGTGGTCGAGATCGAATCGATGCCCGCGATGGTGGTAAACTGCTTGATCAGCGGCGTTGCCACCGAGGTCGCCATGGTTTCCGGCGAGGCGCCGGGCAGCGAGGCCGAGACGTTAACCACCGGAAACTCGGCGCTAGGCAGAGCGGCCACCGGCAGGAACTTGTAAGCGAACAGCCCGCCCAGCACGAGCGCAAAGGACATGAGCAGGGTGGCGACAGGCCTGCGGATGCAGAATTCGGAGATCATGGCCGCGTCCCGCCCGCCTTGCCAGCCTCGGCAACCCTAGGAGACGCCTGATCACTGGCCTCGCCTTCGTGGACTGGTGAGCCGTTCTTCAGCTTTGCCTGGCCCTCGACGACGACACGTTCGCCGCTTTTCAGCCCTTCGCCGATAGCGCTCTTGTCGCCTTCGCTCAGTGCGACCTGCACGGGCCGCACCTCCACCGTGTTGTCGGGCTTGATCACATAGACGAATGGCCCCTTCTGGCTAGGCTGCACCGCAACCGTGGGAACCGAGGTCATTTGCGGCATGATGCCGGCATCGAGCACGACATTGACATATTGGCCTGGCCACAACGAAAGATCGGCATTGGGCACGCTGGCCCGCGTCGCGATTGTGCCGGAGGCGGTGTCGACGCTGGAATCGACGAAATCGAGGGTCCCCTTGCCGATCGGCGTCGGATCGCCGTCCCTGGTCAGCGTGACTGCACCTTCCTGCGGCTCCGCCAGCGCCTTGTGCAGCAAGGCAAGATCGCTTTCCGGAAGGTTGAAGTTCACCTGCAGCGGGTCCACCTGGGTGATGGTCACCAGCGGGGCCGACGTGCTGTTGCCGTTGCTGGTGGTGACGAGATCGCCGATCGCGACGTTGACCGCACCCAGCCTGCCGGAAATCGGCGCCGTGATCGTGGCAAAGCCAAGCTGGACCTCGTCCGCATCGATCGTTGCCTTGTCGGCATCGACCGTGGCCGCGGCGGACTTCTGCGCGGCGATCGCCTGGTCGTAGGTCTGCTGCGTGCCGGCCTGCTTGGCGACGAGATTCTTGGCGCGCTCAAGATCGGCCGTGGCATTGGCAAGCAGCGCCTGGTCCTTGGCGAGCGTCGCCTGATCGCGGGCCAGTTGCGCCTTCAGCGCGCGATCGTCCAGCGAGAACAGGAGGTCGCCAGCCCTCACCATCTGCCCGTCCTTGACGGCGATCGATGTGATCTGGCTCGAGATCCGTGCGTTGACGCTGACTACGGCGGGGGAGGATACGAAGCCGATGGCGTAGCGCCGGATCGGGAAGTCGGCCGTCGAAGCGGTGGCGGCAACCACCGAGGTCGAGCGTGCTGCATTTGCGGCCGCCGATTTGTCAGGCGCCGCCTGGCCCGCTGACAGCATCTGCCAGACTTTGTCCGTCGCCGCGGGCGAAAGGTACAGCCCGGCCGCGACAAGGCAGGCGACCGCAAGCACGATCTTTCCACGCATCGTCAAAGGCCTTTTATCCGACACGCCGTGGTTCGGTGGTCACATCTGGCGTAACTCGCAGCCTCGTGCCGCGGTTTCACCAAATAGAATAGATAGAGGGCGCCGAAGGCGAAAAAGGGCCAAAACCCGGCATTACGAAGATTTAATGTGCAGTGCACAACAAGCGTCAGCTACCGCAGCATCGGCCACAGCGTCGCTGCCAGCAGCACGCCCATGGCGATGTTGAACCATTTAAGCCGCACCGGGTCCGACAGAAAACCGCGCAGCGCCATGCCGAAACCTGCCCACACCGAAACACTCGGCAAATTGACGACGGTGAAGGCTATCGAGATCAACGCCACCGAGAGAAACGGATGCTCCGGAATGGCATAGACGGCCGTGGCGGTGATCGCCATCACCCACGCCTTGGGATTGACCCACTGGAACGCTGCCGCATCGATGAACCGCATCGGTCGCGATTTGGCCTCGCCCTTGCCGCTGAGCGAACGCGACACGGCGATCTTCGAGGCGAGATAGAGCAGGTAGACGCCGCCCGCGATCTTCAATCCGGTGTGCAGCACCGGAAACGCAGTCAGCACCGCGCCCAGCCCGAAGCCGACGGCAAGCAACAGCACGAGGAAGCCGATGCTGATGCCCAGCATGTGCGGAATGGTTTTGGCGAAACCGAAATTCACGCCGGAAGCCAGAAGCATGAAGTTGTTCGGACCCGGCGTGATCGAGGTCACGAAGGCATAGACCAGCAAGGCAAGGAACGCATCGAGGGTCATTGGCTTCTCCCAAGCAGGTCAGCAATATTGTCCTTTTACCTCAGACGCACAAAGGCCACCTCGCGGCGGCAGCCGGGCCAGAAGGTCAGGATCAAGCCGACAGAATAGATACAGGCGGTGCCAGAGCACTGGACCCAAAGCGCCGGATGATCACATCCCTTGCGGGCCGCGGTTCAACGCCGCCACGCCGGTGCGGCAGATTTCGACCAGGCCGAGCGGTTTCATGATGGCGATGAACTGGTCGATCTTGGAGCCTTTGCCGGTGATCTCGAAGATGAAATGCTCGGTGTTGGCGTCGATGACGCTGGCGCGGAAGGCATCGGCCAGCCTCAGCGCCTCGACGCGGCCTTCGCCGGTGCCGGCCACTTTCACCAGCGCGAGTTCCCGCTCCAGCGGCCGTTCCTGGCCGAGCTCGTGCGAGCGCACGGTGAGATCGACGACACGGTGCACCGGCACGATGCGCTCGAGCTGGTGCTTGATCTGCTCCAGCACATGCGGCGTGCCGCGCGTCACGATGGTGATGCGCGACAGATGCTTCTCATGTTCGGTTTCGGAGACCGTCAGGCTCTCGATATTGTAGCCGCGTCCGGAAAACAGGCCGATGACCCGGGCAAGCACGCCCGGCTCATTATCGACCAGCACGGACAGCGTGTGAGTCTCCGGCTTTTCAGTTTCCTTGGCGATGAAGTAGGCCGAGCCGGTCGGTTGAAGCTGTGCGTTCATGACATGAATCTCGATTTCAAACTTTTGAACTGTTTTTCTGTTTCCGCACGGCTTCTTCCGACAGCCCTGCCTCGGCTCGGGCGTTAGGCGTTACACCAGTTCCCTGCCTTTGGCGTCGATGGCGTTGGCCACCGCCTCGTCGGTCGCCTCGTCCGGCAGAAGCATCTCGTTATGCGCCTTGCCCGACGGGATCATCGGGAAACAGTTGGCAAGCGTCGCCACCCGGCAGTCGAAGATCACCGGCTTCTTCACCGAAATCATCTCCTTGATCGCTTCGTCCAGTTCGTCCGGCTTCTCGCAGCGGATGCCGTAGCCGCCATAGGCTTCGGCAAGCTTGACGAAATCCGGCATCGCTTCGGTGTAGGAATGCGACAGCCGGTTGCCGTGCAGAAGCTGCTGCCACTGCCGCACCATGCCCATATACTGGTTGTTGAGGATGAAGATCTTGATTGGCGCTTCGTGCTGCACCGCGGCACTCATCTCCTGCATCGTCATCTGCACCGAGGCATCGCCGGCAATGTCGATGACCAGCGCATCCGGGTGCGCGATCTGCACGCCGAGCGCCGCGGGCAGGCCGTAGCCCATCGTGCCGAGCCCGCCGGAGGTCATCCAGCGATTCGGCTTCTCGAAATGATAGTGCTGCGCCGCCCACATCTGGTGCTGGCCGACCTCGGTGGTGATGTAGGTGTCCATGTCCTTGGTCAGCGCGTAGAGCCGCTGGACGGCATATTGCGGCATGATCACATCGTGGTTCATCTTGTAGGCAAGCGAATCCCGTGCGCGCCATTTCGCGATCTGCTCCCACCACGGGTGCAGCGCCTTCTTGTCGGCCTTGGCGGTCGCCCGCCACAGCCGCACCAGATCCTCCAGCACCCGGCCGACATCGCCGATAATAGGCACATCGGTATGGACGTTCTTGTTGATCGACGACGGATCGATATCGATATGGATCTTCTTCGAGTTCGGCGAGAACGCGGTGAGCCGGCCGGTGATGCGGTCGTCGAAGCGCGCGCCGATGCAGATCATGACGTCGCAATCATGCATCGCCATGTTGGCTTCATAGGTGCCGTGCATGCCGAGCATGCCCATCCAGTTCTTGCCCGAAGCCGGATAGGCGCCAAGGCCCATCAGCGTCGAGGTGATCGGGAAGCCGGTTAGGTCGACCAGTTCGCGCAGCAAATGGCTGGCTTCCGGGCCGGAATTGATGACACCGCCGCCGGTATAGAGGATCGGCCTTTTGGCGTTGGCCATCAGCTCGACCGCCGCCTTGATCTTTTCCAGATCGCCCTGGACCTTAGGCTGATAGCTCGTGCGCGGCGCCGTCTGTGGCGGCACATAGATGCCCTTGGCGAACTGCACGTCCTTCGGGATATCGACGACGACCGGACCGGGGCGTCCTGTCGTCGCGACGTGGAAGGCCTCGTGGATGATTGCCGCGAGCTCGTTGACATCCTTCACCAGCCAATTGTGTTTGGTGCAGGGGCGCGTGATGCCGATCGTGTCGCACTCCTGGAACGCGTCCGAGCCGATCAGCGAGGTCGGCACCTGACCGGTCAGGCAGACCAGCGGGATCGAATCCATCAGCGCATCCTGCAACGGCGTCACCGCGTTGGTGGCTCCCGGCCCCGAGGTCACCAGCATGACGCCGGCCTGGCCGGTCGAGCGCGCATAGCCCTCCGCCGCATGACCCGCGCCTTGCTCGTGACGGACGAGGATGTGCTCGACCTCGTCCTGTTGGAAGATTTCATCATAGATCGGGAGAACCGCGCCGCCCGGATAGCCGAAAACATGCTTGACGCCATTGTCCTTCAGCGCCTGCACCACCATTTCGGCGCCAGTCATTTCGGTTCTTGGCATTTCGCGCCGTTCGTTCCGTCCACTGCTCATCGGTCTGGTCCCGTACTGTCCGCCATCGGGCGATTGCTGGTCGTTTAGTCGTGTTTCGGGCAATAAAAAAGGCCCCCGAGGGAGCCTGTGTCTGCGCATGGGAGGTTTTCGCCCGGCGGTTACACCGCCTTGCCCACGCGCTTTCCTACTACGAGAATGAGTGCCGTTTTCATGGTGGCGGACAATAGAATTGGTTTTGCGCCGCTGTCAACGGCGAATGTGCACGACGCCAAAAGGCTTTGAACCCGGCCGTATCAGACGCGCCGGTTGTCCATCATCGCATCGAGCCAGCTATTTTTGCCACAAGACACCGCTCCGGTACGATCGCCGGCAGTACAAAGCTCCGCGATCGGCCCGATAAGCCATTGAAACCACGCCAAACTATTTGACGACGTGACGCGGCGCACAGTTTGCCGCGATACTCCGGTCAACCGGGCTGGGAGGGTCCGGCAAGCCGCGATAACGACCAGGACTTCACGGGAGGAAATTTGATGCTCGACAAGGCCCCAGCCGAGAAACTGTCCGACCTGCTCGACCAATTCGGCGCAGCGCTTGCCGCCGGCGACGTCGACAAGGCGGTCGGGTGCTTTCAGGAAGACTGCTACTGGCGCGACCTGGTGACCTTCACCTGGAACATCAAGACCATGGAAGGTCGCGACCAGGTGCACGACATGCTGACGAGCCAGCTGGCGAAGACAAGACCTTCGAACTGGGCGATCGCCAAGGGCGAAGACGCCACCGAGAGCGACGGGCTGCTCGAAGGTTGGATCAGTTTCGAAACGGAAGTTGCGCGCGGCTTCGGCCATATCAGGCTGAAGAACGGCAAGATATGGACGCTGCTCACCACCATGGTCGAGCTGAAGGGTCATGAAGAACCCGCCGGCTTCGCCCGGCCGTTGGGCGCCAAGCATGGTCACGGAAAAAAACCGGCCGACCTGGAAAGAGGAGCGTGAGAAAGAAGCCGCCGAACTTGGCTTTGTCAGTCAGCCCTACACGCTGATCATCGGCGGCGGCCAGGGCGGCATCGCGCTCGGTGCCCGGCTGAGGCAACTCGGCGTGCCGACCATCATCGTCGAGAAGAACGAGCGTGCCGGCGATTCCTGGCGCAGGCGCTACAAGTCGCTCTGCCTGCACGACCCGGTCTGGTACGATCATCTGCCCTATATCGACTTCCCCAGGAACTGGCCGGTCTTCTCGCCCAAGGACAAGATCGGCGACTGGCTGGAAATGTACACCAAGGTCATGGAGCTGAACTACTGGCCCTCCACACAGGCCAAGAGCGCCGCCTATGATGACGAGAAAAAGGAATGGACGGTCGTCGTCCATCGCGATGGCAAGGACATAACGCTGAAGCCGACGCAGCTGGTGCTGGCCACCGGCATGTCTGGCCGGCCCAACATCCCGAAGTTCAAGGGCATGGAGAATTTCAAGGGTGATCAGCACCATTCTGCCAAACATCCCGGTCCGGACGGCTACGTTGGCAAGAAGGTCGTCGTCGTCGGTTCGAACAATTCCGCGCACGATATCTGCGCCGCACTCTGGGAAGCCGGCATCGAGGTCACCATGGTGCAGCGCTCGACCACCCATATCGTCAAATCCGACACGCTGATGGATATCGGGCTCGGCGCGCTCTATTCGGAGCAGGCCGTGCAAAACGGCATGACCACGGCCAAGGCCGATCTCATCTTCGCCTCCCTGCCCTACAAGATCCTGCACGAATTCCAGATTCCGCTCTACGAAAAAATGAAGGAGCGCGATGCTGCCTTCTACGAGGGCCTGGAAAGGGCCGGCTTCATGCTCGACTGGGGCGAAGACGGCTCCGGCCTGTTCATGAAATATCTCAGGCGTGGTTCCGGCTACTATATCGATATCGGCGCCTCACAGCTCATCATCGACGGCGCCATCAAGCTGAAGAGCGGCGTCGACGTGACCGAGATCAAGGAACATTCGGTCCTGCTCAGCGACGGCACCGAACTGCCGGCCGATGTCGTCGTCTATGCCACCGGCTACGGTTCGATGAACGGCTGGGCGGCGGAGCTGATCTCGAAAGAGGTCGCCGACAAGGTCGGGAAGTGCTGGGGTCTCGGCTCGAACACCACCAAGGATCCCGGTCCTTGGGAGGGCGAACAGCGCAACATGTGGAAGCCGACGCAACAGGAAGCACTCTGGTTCCATGGCGGCAATCTGCACCAGTCACGCCACTATTCGCAGTTCCTGTCGCTGCAGTTGAAAGCACGGCACGAGGGCATCGCGACGCCGGTCTACGGGCTGCAGGAGGTCCACCACACGGGATAGAAATTCGGGCTGTCACCGGCACTGGCCGATGCGCTTCCAGTAGATAAGGGTACCGGTAAGTCCACCATGCGGCTTCAATGCATAGTCCGGTATCTCACCGGCAAGCGTGAAGCCCAACCTGTCATAGAGACCGGAAGCGCCCTCCTCTGTCGCTGTATCCAGGACCAGCAGTGTGCGGCCCTTCTCGACGGCGAGGCTTTCGGCCGCCCGCATCAGGCGGGTGGCCACGCCTTTGCCGCGATGGTCGACGCGGGTCATCAGCTTGGCGATCTCGGCCCGGTGCGGCTGGTTGGGGGGACAGTCGAGCAGCAAGGTAACGGTGCCGACCAGAGCCTCGCCGTCCCAGGCGCCGAGCACAGCTCTTTCGCCCCTTGCAGCCGCAATAAGCGACTTCCTCCAGAAGGCACCTGCCGCGCCCGGCGCCAGCGGATGCATGAAACTGACCGATCCACCGGCCGCAACCGTCTCGATCAGCATATCGACCAGCATTGCGTGCGTTTCCGCGGTTTGTGTCAGAGCCTTGATCTCGATGGAACTCATGCGTGCGCTGATCCTTGAACAAGATGAAACGTCTGTGAAGTCGCGATCGTCGCTGCCGTCAGTCGGAAAGGTTGACACGCCTTCGCCTCCTGGCCCGACGAATTTCTGCGATGCGCTCCGCATCTTCTTCCTGCAGATGCCGCCCGCGCTCCAGCAGTTCGAGCGTGTATTCCTCATAGGTCAGGCCCAGCCGCTCGGCCTTGTCCAGCCGCATCAACATGACGTCACGGCCTGGCGCTTTCCGGGCTTTGGCGTGGGCTGCCTGCCAGGCAAGGAAGATGTAGGCGTCGCCCTGCCCCATGGCGGCCCCTCATAGTCGTCAAGAGGCGGCCCGCCATTGTCGGTGCGTTTCGGGCGACGCATCATTGCCTCAGCCTCTGGCCAGCGCGACCAGATAGTCGGCGGCGGCCGGTCCCGGAGCATGGAAGGTGCAATCCGATGGCGCGCCAAGCGCCAGGCAGTCACCCGGTTCGAGGCCGTGGACGATGTCGCCCTCGGTGAATTCCAGCCGTCCGGAAATCAGCCATATCTGCTGTCTGATGAAGGCATAGGACGCTGCCGGAAAGCTCACCTTGGCCCCCGCCGGCAATTGGACCCGGATCAGTTCGAGCGGCATGTCCGAAACCGGCGAAAGATGCCGCCGGACATAGCCGGTTGCGGGATCGCGCCAAAGCGGCTGATCGTTTTCGCGAAGCAGCCCGCCGCCTTGCAGCTCGGCCCGCGCGATGAGGGTGGAAAGCGTCAGGCCGAAGGCCGCGGCGATTCGCACGAGAAGTGCCGCGGTCGGGCTCGTCTTGCCACGCTCTATCGTGCTGAGCATGGCTTTCGAAACGTCGGACCGGTCCGCGAGCTCCGCCAGCGACCAGTCCCTCAAGGTTCTTTCGGAGCGTATTCTCTTGCCGATGGTCGAGGAGATATCGTTCGCTATATCAGCCATTCATCCGGTATATCGAAATTTTGGAGTCGAGCAAGGGGCCGATCGGTCCAATTTTTGCGAATGGTTTAATGTCCCCTACACCATCCGACCTCATCCCCCCTTAACCCCGTCGGTGTAAGGTCGATTGCCTGGGGAAATGGGAAACAGCCTGTCCATGTTCGTCGACCGCGAAGCCTCCGTCGGAGAGCCGACTTTGCAGGAGCGCCGCAAGGCGGAGCAGAACGACAAGCGCGTTCTGGGCAATGTCGTCCAGTGCGACGGCGCGCGCGCCACCATCAGCGCCCATGCCGCCGATGTCGAAGGCACGGTCACCGGCCATTGGAGCGTCGGCAAGATGATCTCCATCAACCTTGGCGCCACGCGAACCGTCGGGCTGGTCTACGAGGTCGGCAAATCGGATCGCGCCTGGCACAATGCGGGCCAGAACCCGATCGAGGTCAGTATCGAGCTCATCGGCGAGGTGCGCGACGGCGCCGAGCCCGGCGCCAAACCGATTTTCGACCGCGGTATCACCACCTATCCGCATATCGGCGCCATCGCCCACCGCATCCGCAGCCGCGACTTGCAGGCGGTCTACGACCTCGCCGGGCGCCATTCGATCACCATCGGCACGCTGTCACAGGATGAGGCGATCGACGCCAACATCGCCATCGACGACACGCTGGCGCGCCATTTCGCCATTGTCGGCACCACAGGCGTCGGCAAATCCACTGCTGTCTCGCTGCTTTTGCGCAAATCGATCGCCGCTCGACCCGACCTGCGCGTTCTCATCCTCGATCCGCACAACGAGTTCGCCGCGTCCCTGCCGGAGCACTGCGTCAGGGTCGATTCGACGACGCTGGACCTGCCCTTCTGGATGTTCAAGCTCGAGGAATTTGCCGAAGTGCTGTTTCGCGGGCGCGAGACCGTGCCGGAAGAGGTCGATGCCTTGCGCGATCTCATTCCCGCGGCCAAGAACCTGTATCGCAACCCGAATTCGGGCACGTATCTAAAGCGCGGCACTGATGCACTGACCGCGGACACCCCGGTGCCCTATCGCGTTGTCGATCTTATCAAGCAGATCGACGAGCGCATGGGACTGCTGGAAAGCAAGAACGACCGCCCCACCCTCAAGTCGCTGAAGACGCGCATCGAATCGGCAGCCTCGGATCCGCGCTACCGCTTCATGTTCAATTCGCGGCTGATCGAAGATACGATCCACGAGACGATCGGCAATATTTTCCGCGTGCCGCACCACGGGCGCCCGGTGACCTGCTTCGAGATGGCCGGCATGCCGTCGGAAGTGGTCAATTCCGTCTGTTCGGTGCTGGCGCGCCTGGCCTTCGACCTTGCACTGTGGAGCGAAGGCCGGCTGCGGCTGCTTTTGCTGTGCGAGGAGGCACACCGCTACATGCCGGCCGATCCGCGCCTTGGTTTTGCGCCGACCCGACACGCCCTGTCGCGCATCGCCAAGGAAGGCCGCAAATATGGCTGTTATCTCGGTATCGTCACGCAGCGCCCGGGCGAGCTCGATCCCACCATCCTGTCGCAGTGCTCGACCTTTTTCGCCATGCGGCTTGCCAATGAGCAGGACCAGGCGATCATCCGCTCGGCGATCGCCGATTCCTCGGCCTCGACGCTGGCATTCCTGTCTTCGATGGGCCAGCGCGAAGCCATCGCCTTCGGTGAGGGCGTGGCGACGACCATGCGGCTGAAGTTCGAAAAAATGTCCGATGAGCTGATTCCCGGCACGGCCAAGCGCGAGGAAGCGTTGCCGTCCGAAATCGGCAATGATGTCGACCTGGTGGCGATCGTCGAAAGGCTGCGCAACGTGCCGAAACCGCAGCAGGCGATGGCCTTCGCCGAAGTCGTGGATTCCGCGCGTCAGGCCGGCGATCCCGACTACCGCAAGCCGCCCGTCCCGCGCGTCCAACCCGACGACGATTTCGACATGCGTTATGGCCTGAAACCCGCAACCTTCGGCTTACGCCCGCAAAACGATTGATGGCGGCCAGTCCAAAAAACAGCGAGAGGGTTTGGAAGCCGGCGCCAAGCGTCTAAAGACGTTCTTCGAAGAATTCCGGCGTGATGTTCCGGCCGCCATAGAAAATGCCCAAAATCAGCACCCGCTCGCCCTCGACGGCAAAAGCGATGCTGACGGTGCGCCGGTAGCCGATAATGCGCAGACCAGGCATGACCTCCAGCCGCTCGGTGCCCCGTTGCGGGAACGTCGAGAGCCCGAGGCAATGGTCGCGGACACCGGCAACGAAATTCCAAGCGATCGTGGGCGAGGCTCGTTCCGCGATATCGTCATAGAGCCTCTGTAGCTCTGCCTCCGCGTTGGATGAAAGACAACCTGATAGTCCATCCCCTATTTGGCTTTCGCCAGGTTCGCGCGGTGACGCGCTTCCAATCGGGAAAAGACCGTGTCGGCCGGGATACCCTTCGTCCGATCCTGCTGGAACTCGGCCAAGCGGGAAGGTATCTCCTCGCGGAGCCACTTCTCGCGCTCCGCCTCGAAATCCTCGAGCATGCGCAGGCCCGCACGGACAACCTCGCTGGCATTATTGTAGCGGCCGGATTCGAGCTGCTTCCTGATGAAGTTCTCGTAGTGATCATTCAGAGCATAATTTGGCATGGTGGCGTCCTATCGAGATAATAGGTTGAACAGCACGATTTAGCAATAGATGTCAACTATTGACAATACGCGAGATTTCTTGGTCGTCAGGGGGCGTCTGAGGAATTTTGGGATTTCAGGCGCAGACGCGGTTTCGGCCTTGCCTCTTGGCCTCGTACAGCTGGCGGTCGGCGCGGCGATAAAACTCTTCGGCGGTTTCCTTACGGTCCCAGACGGCAAGGCCGACGCTCGTGGTGATCTTCAGCCGGACATTGCCTGACAGTATCGACATGTTGGCGATCGCCTTGCGGATGCGCTCGGCGAATTTGGACAGAAGTTCGGCGTCCATGTTGGGCGTGACCACTGCGAACTCCTCGCCACCCAGGCGCGCCACCACGTCGTGATAGCGTGTCATGTCCCTGAGACAGCTGGCGACCGCGCGTAACACCTGGTCGCCGACATCATGTCCGTGGGTGTCGTTGACCTGCTTGAAATGGTCGAGATCAAGGATCATCAGCCCGACCGGCTTCTCGATGCGGCGGAATTCCTCGAGATATTCCTTCAGTGCATCGTCGAAATAGCGCCGGTTCTGCATGCCGGTCAGGCCGTCGGTCAGCGCCGCGTGCTCCAGCGTTTCCGAACGGGCGCTGAGCGAAACCGTCATGGCGCGCAGCTTGCCTTCTTCTGTCGCCTGCTTGCGGATCAGCGGGTAGATGAAGAAAATCCCGAAGAACAAGGCAGTCGCCAAAAGGACGCCGGTCCCAAACAACAGCTTGTTGAGATAAATGATCTCGTCGACCCTGGCGGGTGTATGAACCTCTTCGGCGAAGGCTTGCAGAAGCCCATAGGCGTGAAGCGTCACCAGGCCGGCGGCCAGGATCACGAAGATGAAGACGAAAAAGGCTGATTCCGCCTTGTGAAAACGCATCTGCTCCCCGTTGGAAAATTTCCAAAGACGTTATGGCATGGACGGGCTTACGGAGGGTTAATTAGGACAACTTCAACGGGAAGCCTCCCCTCAAAGTCAACTTTTCAGGTTGCACTGGAAAGGATATCCGAGATCGTGGATCCCGCACGATCATCGGGGCGCAATCGCAGCCATTCCGGACCCAACTGATGCCTGAACCAGGTCGCCTGGCGCTTGGCGTATTGTCGCGTCGCAATCTTCGCGCGTTCGATCGCTTCGGGAAAACTCAACTCGCCGGCCATTGCGGCCTGCAGTTCGCGAACGCCGATCGCTTTCATCGCCGGCAAGTCGGGATCGAGGCCAAGATCGGTCAGCCGCCTGACCTCGTCGAGAGCACCCTTCTCCAGCATGCGGTCGAACCGCGCCTCGATCCGCTCCACCAGTGCCGCTCGGTCCTGTTCGATCACAAAGAAGCGCGTGCTCGCCCTGTCGATCAGTGGGCGGCCGCGCGCCGCCTGCCATTCCAGGATAGAACGGCCCGACGCGTCGAGCACCTCCAGCGCTCGCACGATGCGCTGGCCGTCGGTCGGCTTCAGCATCATACCGGCTGCCGAATCCTCGCGCAGCAGGATGCGGTGCAGCTTGGCCGCGCCCTGCTCCTGGAGTTCGTAGCGCCAGCGATCACGGATCGACTGCGGAATGTCGGGCATTTCCGAAATGCCTTCCGCAAGCGCCCGGAAATAAAGTCCGGTACCACCGACGAAAATCACCGGCCTTTCGAAGAACGTGCCCTCGTCGATGAGCTTCATCACATCGCGCAGCCAGGCGCCGGTGGAATAGGCGGTGGAGGGATGGACATGACCGTAGAGAAAATGCGGGACGCGGGCGAGTTCGGCAACAGTCGGCCGCGCCGTCAGCACGTCGAGCACCGAATAGCCTTGCATGGAATCGGCGTTGACGATGACACCGCCGTTGTGCCCGGCGAGGTCAAGTGCCAGGGCGGACTTGCCGCTGGCAGTCGGCCCGGCTATCAGGATCGCGTTGTTAACGCGGCCCTCGCCCGCCTGCCCGCCGGAATTTTCGATGCCGCTGATCGCCACGCTTGTGTCCCATCCCGCCGGCCGCGCATTGTCGCCGGCGCTTGCGAATATGGTGTCACTGTCGGTCGGCGCAAGCACCGTTCGCTGGCTGGCCGAAGACATCGCCTGCGAGTTCGCTTTGCCCGAGGCGGCCGAAGCGGCTGAAACGACCGCCAGCCTGCGCGCCGTGCTCGCACCCGAACCGGTCGACGTTATCGTCCAGCAGGCCGAGGGAAGGCGGAAGAAAATCCTCATCGCCGATATGGATTCGACTGTTATCGATCAGGAGTGCATCGACGAGCTTGCCGACGAGATCGGCGTCAAGGATTACGTCGCCGCCATCACGGCGCGATCGATGAATGGCGAGATCGCTTTCGAGCCGGCTTTGCGCGAACGGGTGGCGCTGCTGAAAGGCCTCGACACTGCCGTGGTCGACCGCGTCATCACCAACCGCCTGACGCTGGCTTCCGGTGGCCGCGCGCTTGTCCAGACCATGCGGGCCGACGGCGCATGGACTGCACTCGTGTCGGGTGGCTTCGACGTCTTCACCTCACGCATCGCCGCCATGCTCGGCTTTCAGGAGAACCGCGCCAACCGCCTGATCGAGCAGGACGGTCGCTTCACCGGGCTGGTGGCCGAGCCGATCCTGGGGCGTGCCGCCAAGGCCGACGCGCTGCTCGAGATTTCGGCGCGTCTCGGGCTGACGACCGCCGACGCCCTTGCTGTCGGCGACGGCGCAAACGACCTCGACATGATCCGCCTTGCCGGCGCCGGTGTGGCACTTCATGCCAAGCAGGTCGTGGCGGCGGAGGCAAAATTCCGCATCGACCATGGCGACCTGACCGCGCTTCTCTATCTGCAGGGCTACCGGCGGGAGGAATTTGTAGAGTGACGCCGATCCGCACCGAGCGCCTGATCCTGCGCAACTGGGAAGATTGCGACCGTGAGCTCTTCTACCGCATCAACTCCGACGAGCGCGTCATGGAATTCTTTCCGTTTCGCCGCGACCGCGCGCAGGCCGACGCCAAGATGGATGAATTGCGCGCCGTCATCGACCGCGACGGTTTCGGCTTCACAGCCGCCGAGATCGCAGTCACCGGCCATTGCATCGGCTTCGTCGGCATAACCCGAACCGATCATTTGCCCTTCTTGCCGGCCGGCACCGTCGAGATAGGCTGGCGCCTGGCGCCCGAATTCTGGGGCCATGGCTATGTCACCGAGGCAGCCGAAGCCTGGCTCGCCTATGGTTTCGAAACGCTTGGCCTCAAGGAGACGGTTTCCTTCGCCGTCAAGGATAACAGCCGGTCCACCGCCGTCATGGAACGCCTGGGCATGACCGCCGACCCGGCCAGCGATTTCGACCACCCCGGCATTCCGGACAGCCACGCCATGCTCAAGCGGCATGTTTTCTACAGGCTGACAGGCAAGGATTGGCAAGCAAGAAAAAAGGCGGCTCGCTAGCCGCCCTTTTCCCTCAAAATCAAAGTGTTGCGCCTTTACCGGACTCAATCCATCCGGATCGTCACAAACCGCAATTCGCCGGTCTTTGAAGCCAGCATCAGCAGCGCGTTCTTGCGTCCCTGCTCCTTTAACGCGGCAATCCGGTCCATGACATCCTTGGGCGTGGCGACCGATTCCTGCGCGATCTCGGTGATCACCTCGCCGGCCTGGATGCCGCGTTCGGCAGCGGCCGAATCCTTAGCGACATCAGTGATGACAACGCCGGAGACTTCGGCGGCAATGCCGAATTTCGTCCGCGTCTCGTCGTTGAGCTCGCCGACGGTCATGCCGAGCACGGAAACCGTCGAAACGGCAGGCGCCTCGTCGCCATTGTCCTTTTCGGTGTTGCCGTTCTCGCCGCTGGCAAGCTTTTCGCCATCTTCGAGCCGGCCGAGCGTCACCTTCACGGTTTGCTCGACGCCCTTGCGCACGATGACCACGTCGACAGCCTTGCCGACCGTGCTCTCCGCGACAACGCGCGGCAGGTCGCGCATTTCATTGACGTCCCTGCCGTCGAATTTGATGATGACGTCGCCCGCCAGGATGGTGCCGTTGTCGACAGGCCCGCCCTTGATGACGCCGGCAACCAGCGCGCCTTTGGCAGTCGCCATGCCGAGGCTTTCGGCAATGTCGTCCGTCACCGGCTGGATGCGCACGCCGAGCCAGCCGCGCCGCGTCTCGCCGAACTGGCGAAGTTGGTCGACGACGCCCAACGCGAGTTGCGAGGGAATGGAAAAGCCGATGCCGATCGAGCCGCCGGACGGCGAGATGATCGCCGTGTTGATGCCGATCACCTCGCCGTCGCTGTTGAACAGCGGCCCGCCGGAATTGCCGCGGTTGATCGCGGCATCGGTCTGGATGAAGTCGTCATAGGGACCGGAATTGATGTCGCGGTTGCGGGCCGAGACGATGCCGACCGTCACGGTGCCGCCGAGGCCGAACGGATTGCCGATCGCCATCACCCAGTCACCGACGCGCATCTTGCTGGAATCGCCGAATTTCACCGCCGTCAGTTTGTGCCCTTTTGGATCGACCTTGAGCACCGCCACGTCGGTCTTGGTGTCGGTGCCGACCAGCGTCGCCTTCAGCGTCACGCCGTCGGAGAAATTCACCTCGATGTCGTCGGCATCGGCGATCACGTGATTATTCGTCACCACGATGCCCTGCTCGGCGTCGACCACGAAGCCAGAGCCCAGCGACTGCACCTTTTGCGAGGGGTTGCCCTGTTCGCCGGGACGGTTCTTGAAGAAATCTTCGAAGAAATCCTGGAAGGGCGAGCCCTCCGGAAGCTGCGGCATCGGTACCGCGCCCGGGCCTTCCGTGCCCTTCACCCTCTGCGAGGTCGATATGTTGACCACAGCGCCGAGCAGGCCTTGCGCGAGATCAGCGACCGAAGCCGGGCCGTCTGCGGCGGCCGCAGGCGTCACCAGCGACGGGACGGTAGCGGCGCCGATAAGAAGTGCTGCAGCACCCGCGGTGAACGTCCGCCTCGCCGCGCGCAAAAACCTGTTGGATGTCATCGAGAAGTCTCCCGGTGTCTCTGAGAAGAAAAGCGCTCGCCGAAAACGCTGCGTCGAACCATGTTGGCAAGAAATACGGCACGTTTGCGGCCATGGTTATCGGCGGAGGATAAAACCTCCGTTATCCCGAAATCATAAACCGTCATCCACGCACCAGCCAGACGAGGCCGACGCCAACGGCGATGGCAATCAGCCCGGCGACCCGCAGCGCATTCTCCGGCATCGACAGAACTTCGCCGGCAAGTTTCTTTGCGAGGCCGGGAAAGCCGCCATAGACCAGGCCCTCTACCACGAGAACCAAGCCTATTGCCGCCAGAAAATCCTGCACCGGCCGTTACTGGCCGGTGCCTGGCTGCGCTGCCGGTGCAGCAGGTGCTGCGGGCGGCGCTGCCGGCGCAGCCGCGCCGGCGGGATTGCGGAAGAAACGGAAGAATTCCGAATTCGGCGACAGCACCATCGTCGTCCCAGTATTGTCCAGCGCCGTGCCGTAAGCATTCATTGACCGGTAAAAGTCGAAGAAGGCTGGATCGCGCTGGTAGGCATTCGCGAAGGTGGCGCTGCGTTGAGCTTCGCCTTCACCGCGCAGGATTTCAGACTCTCTCCGTGCCTCGGCGACGATCTCCACCACTTCGCGGTCGGCGCGCGCCCTGATGCGTTGCGCCGCCTCGTTGCCGCGCGCCCTCAGCCGCTCGGCTTCGGCCAGACGCTCAGCCTTCATGCGATCATATGTCTGTTGCGAGACTTCCGCCGTCAAATCGGTTCGGCGAATGCGGACATCCTCGATCTGCAGGCCGAGCGACGTGGCGTCGGGCCTCAGCTGGTCGCGCACTTCACGCATCATCACGGCTCGCTCTTCCGAGAGCGCCGCCTCGAAGTCGCGCAAACCGTAAACCCGACGCAAGGCGGCGTCGAGACGCGTCCTCAACCGTGCCTCGGCCAGTTCGATCTGGCCGGACACCGCGGAGCGGAACACGCGCGGATCGGAGATCCGATATGCGATGAAGGCGTCGACCTCATAGAACTTGCCGCCTGAAACCTGGACGCGGATGTTGTCGAGGTCGAAGCGCAGCACCCTGTTTTCGATCAACTGCACGCTGTCGGCGTCGAAGAAGGCGAACGGCGCCTTGAAGTAGATGCCCGGCTGGCTCTTGACGTCTACGATTTCGCCGAACCTGAGCACCAGCGCCTGCTGGCGCGCATTGACAACGAAGACCGACGAATAGAGCAGGAACAGGATAACCGCGGCGATGACGGCGATGATGGGAAGACGGTTGGCCATCACTGGGTTCCTCCGAGGACCGGCGCCGGCGCCTTCTGCTGCAGGGCAGGCAGCGGCAGATAGGGAACGACCCCTGGTCCGCTGCCTTGCTCGATAATGACCTTGCTGGAATCCTTCAGAACCCTCTCCATCGTTTCCAGATAAAGCCGCTGGCGCGTCACATCCGGCGCCTTGGCGTATTCGTCATAGACCGAGATGAAGCGCTGCGCCTCGCCTTCGGCCTCCTGCACGACCCGGTTCTTGTAGCCGGCCGCCTCCTCGCGGATCTGTGCGGCCTCGCCGCGCGCCTGGCCGAGCTTCTGGTTGGAATACTGGTTGGCCTGCTCGACGAACTTGTCCTCGTCCTGCTCGGCGCGCTGCACCTCGTCGAACGCGTCGGCCACTTCGCGCGGCGGTGCGGCATCCTCGATCGAAATCGCGTTGACGTTCAGGCCGGCCTGATAGCCGTCCAGCGTCGTCTGGATGATTTCGCGCACGGACGCCGCAATGCCCTCGCGATCATCGCGGAAGATGTCTTGCGCCGGCCGCCGACCGACCGCTTCGCGCATGGCGCTTTCGGCGACCTGCCGCAGCATGCCGTCGGGATCGGACACGTCGAACAGATAGGCCCTCGGATCGGAGACCTGATAGGCCACGGAGAACTGGACGTTGACGATGTTCTGGTCGCCCGAAAGCATCAGCCCTGAGCCGTTGCCGGAGGCCGTGCCGCCGCCGATGTTGACGAGTTGCTCGGCAATGTTGGCCGTCTCGACCGTCTCGATGGGCCACCAATGGAAATGCAGGCCTGGCTGCGAGAACTCCGCCTTTGGCACGCCGAACCTGAGTTCGACCGCAACCTCGTCGGGCTGCACGGTATAGACCGCCTTGAACGCCCACAGCACGACAAGCGCCGCCGCGATCAGCCCGAACACGGCTGGGCTGGCGCCACCGCCACCTGGCAACGCGCGCCGCAACCTGTCCTGGCCGCGCCGGATGATATCTTCGAGATCGGGAGGCGAGCCCTGCGGACCGCCAGGCCCCTTCGGTCCCTGCCCCCAGGGTCCTGGATTGTTGCCGCCGCCCCATGGGCCGCCACCGCCGCTTTTGTCATTCCAGGGCATGAATGTCCTTTCGTTCCCCCACGCGCCGGTCTGACGACGCAAAATCCAGTGTTGTTCTTCTATAGGGATGCGACGGCACGCTTTCAACGCGATCGGTCGTCGTCACCGTCCGTTTTGGACCGTCGCGACCCTTTAATGTCTCTCAATGCACGTCGCGGCGTCGCTCGTAAACCGAATAGCGTGTCGCATGACTATCCTTTTCACCGGCCGGAACGTCCTGCGTGCGGACAATGTGCCACAAATCCGGGTCGATCGGCGGGAAATGGGCGTCGCCGTCGACCGCGGCAAGGATATGGGTGACATGCAAGCGGTCGGCCAGCGGCAGCGCCTGGGCATAGATCTCACCGCCGCCGATGACGCAGATTTCGTCGGCGCCGGCCATGCAGCGCCCGCGCACCTTCGCCAGACTGATCGCCTCGTCGAGCGAATGCACGATTTCGACGCCCTCGGCGCGCCAGGCCCTGTCGCGGGTCACCACGATGTTGAGCCTGCCCGGCAGCGGCCGGCCGATGCCTTCATAGGTCTTGCGACCCATGATGATAGGTTTGCCCATCGTGTCGGCCTTGAACCGCTTGAGATCGCTGGAAAGCCGCCACGGCAAGCCGCCATCGCGCCCGATCACGCCGTTTTCGGCGATGGCGACATAGATCGCGACGTCCATCAGCCGCCGCTCCCGCCATCGCCCGAAGGCGCCAGCAGCAATATGTCGATGTCGTGCTCAGGGTAGAAATTTTCTGCCGTCATCTCGAAACGCGTCGGCCCGACTTTCCTGACGTTTTCGCCACAGAACGAGACCAGGTTTTTCGGATGGCCCTTGTCGACAGTCAGCTTGAACTTGCCGATGGAGCCCGTCGCCCAGTTGCCGCCAGTGGTCAGGATATAGGCGATGCGGTTTTCGAAGTATCTCGGGGTGCCGTCGGGATTACCCTTTGCCGCCTTGCGGATCGCATTCTCGAACGTGCCGTCCATGCAGTAACGGGTCTTGTAGGCGGCGTATTGGCCCTGGAACTGGCCGTCATAGAAGAAGCTGACCGAGGACGTGCCGCCGACGCTCGGCTTGTAGCGGTGTGCGACTTGGACTGCGCTGTTGGCTGGAAAGGTCGAGCGCCACCAGTAGGTCGAGCGCAATTGCCAGAACGGCACATAGGCGGTCTTCATGCCTGAACCGTCGTCGGTGGTGTCCTCGATGATGAGGCCGCGATCGATCCAGTCGTCGGTAACCGTTTGCGGCAGCTTTGCCAATGCCGCCCTGGCCGCGTCGCCGAACGGGTAGAACGGCACGTTTTGCGCCTTCAAATCGGCGCTGATGTCGATGCCGAGCGCAAACGCCTTCTGCTCGAGCTGCGGTTCTGCCGGCACGCCGTCGATCGTCACCTCGAAACCGAGGAAATTGTTGCTCTGGCCGTCGGGGATCGCCGGCATCTCGTTCGGATCGCCTTCGATGTCGGGCATCGGAAAGGCGACGATCGCGTCGACATCCTTGTCCGTGTTGTTTCGGAAGACGTAGTCGACCGTCACCTTTTCCGGCGAGATGTAGAGGTCCTCACTCTCCATGGCGACCGCGTCGCTGCGCGACAGGATCAGACCGCCCGTTCCCAATTCGGCGATCGAATCATTGGCGAATACGGGCGTGGCCGAGAGCGCCAGCGCGGCGGTCAGGACATAACGGAACATGGAAGCTCCTTTGGCGAGATGCCGGTATGACTCTATCGCACCAGCCCGACAATCGGAATCGATTTTCGAAACGCACGATGCTGGGATTTAAGGTGTTAGAGCGTACTTTGTGCGTTCGATTGGCCGCACGTCGCTCTAGCCGTTTCAACGTGGCATTTCAAAGCCCTTCCGTGCACTCGTCGGCGCTTGCGCACAAGCCATGACCACCGTGCCATCACCGTGCCAGGCTTGTCTGGACAGCGACGTTCCGATCGGGCAGGAGTTCGCCCATGCGCAAGCTTCTCGTCATCGGCATCGGCGCCGGCAATCCCGACCACATGACCGTGCAGGCCATCGGCGGCTTGAACCGCGCCGACGTGCTGTTCATTCCCGACAAGGGCGCGAAAAAGAACGATCTTGCAGAACTGCGCCGCCAGATCTGCGACCGCTTCGTCACCAATCCAGGCTCGCGCCGTGTCGAATTCGACGTGCCGGTGCGCGCCGAGCCGGCGCCCTCCTACCGCTCGACCGTCGATGACTGGCATGAGGCGATCGCCGCGACCTATGAAGACCTGATCCGCGACGAGCTTTCGCAAGATGGCTGCGGCGCCTTCCTGATCTGGGGCGATCCCTCGCTCTACGACAGCGCGCTGCGCATCCTGGAGCGTGTGCGCATGAGAGGCAATGTCGAGTTCGAGCTCGAGGTGATCCCCGGCATCACTGCTGTCCAGGCGCTCGCCGCCGGCCATAAGATAGCGCTGAACCGCATCGGCGACGCAATTCAGATCACCACCGGCCGCCGGCTTACCGAGGAAGGTTTGCCCGACAGTGCCGGCAGCACCGTCGTCATGCTGGACGGTAAATGCGCTTTCAATAGGCTGGACGACAAGGACCTCGTCATCCACTGGGGCGCCTATCTCGGCACGCCCGACGAGATTCTCATTTCCGGTCGCCTCGGCGATGTCGGCGACGAGATCGTGAAAACCCGCGACGAAGCCCGGCGGAAAAAGGGCTGGATCATGGACACTTATCTGCTGCGCAAGCCCGGCGAGCCGGAGGAGTAATGCATGTCGCGCAAAAGTGCGCAGCGGTTTTGCGATAACGACATGCATAAAAAAGAACCTAAAGCGCGTCGCATGAATCCGTTCAAATGCGACGCGCTTTAGGCTCGGCCGGTACAGATTCCACCGACCTCACCCAGCATCGATCTCCGCCTGTAGTGCCTCCATATGAGTGGCCGCCGCGGAAGCCGCAGCCCGTTCGATGGCTCGAAAGCGGCTGACCACCGCAAGCCCCACCGGAGTCAACTGGGCGCCGCCGCCCTTTTTCCCTCCGGTCTGCGCCGCGACCAGCGGCTTGCCGAACACCCGGTTCATGTCCTCGACGAGATCCCAGGCGTGTTTGTAGGACATTTCCATGCCGCGCGCCGCAGCCGAGATCGAGCCGAAAGCGGCGATCTGCTCCAGAAGCTCGATCTTGCCCGGCCCGATGCGCCCTTCTGGATCGAGGTTTATCCGCAAGCTCAGCGACGGCATTTGCTCCTCCGCAGTCACGCCACATCCATCCTAGAAGCTCTCCGGCGATACCGCTATTCTAAAATAATATAGCGACAATCATCCGCCGGTCATCCATCCGCCTCGACAGGCAGGCCGGCGGTCGTGTTCGCCCGGTCGAAGCTTACCGTCTTGACCACCGCGTAGACATTTCGGCCGGGCCGGAGTTTCAGCGTCTGTCGCGATTGCTCGGTGACCCGGGCAACCACGGTTGCGCCATTGCAGTCTATGCCGATCTCGACCGTAGGCCCTTCACCCGGCTCTATCGCCACGATCGTGCCCGGCAGGATGTTGAGCGCGCTGAGACCCGTCGGCTGTTCGATGGCGATCATCACATCGCGGGCACGGATGCGGATGCGCACCGGCGCACCGACCGGCATTGCCAGAAGCGGCACGCGGATCTCGCCCGCCGCCGAGCCAAGCACGGTCATGCCAAAGACTTCGTCGTGGCGCAGCACCGCGGTGTCCAGAACCGCGCCACCCTCGCCGCGCTCTTCCGCCGGCAACAGGTCGAGCCGCTGCATGATCGCCCCGGTCGGGCCGCACGCAGCGACTTTGCCCTGCGCCAGGACCACCACATCGCTTGCCAGCCGCGCCACTTCCGAGATCGAATGGCTGACATAGACGATCGGGATTTTCGTCTCGTCGCGCAGCCGCTCGATGTAAGGCAGGATTTCTGCCTTGCGGGCGTCGTCGAGCGAAGCCAGCGGCTCGTCCATCAGCAACAATCTTGGACTGGCGAGCAGCGCCCGGCCGATCGCCACGCGCTGTTTCTCGCCGCCGGAAAGCTTTGCCGGCCGCCGGTCGAGCAAAGGACCGATGCCGAGCAGGTCGACCACGGCATTGATGTCGGCGTAGCGTTCCGCCGTCGGCGTGAACCAGCGGCCGTAGCGCAGATTGCTGGCCACGCTCATATGCGGAAACAGCCGCGCGTCCTGGAACACCATGCCGATGCGGCGCTTGTGCTTCGGCACGAACAGGTGCGCATCCGTATCGACCAGCACACGGCCATCGGCCTCGATCCGCCCTTTGTCAGGCCGGATCAGTCCGGCAATCATGTTGATCAGCGTCGTCTTGCCGGAGCCCGAGGGCCCGAACAGCGCGGTCAGCCGCCCGGCGCTCCCGAAGCGGACGTCGAGCCCCAAATCTCCAAGCCGATGGCTGATATCGACCACGACCGTCATTCGATGTCCATCCGCTTGCCGACGCGCCGCGCCAGCACCTCCGATGCGACAAGTGCTGCCATCGAGATGACGATCGAGATCAGCGTCAGCCTGAGCGCTCCGGCATCGCCGCCCGGCACCTGCGTGAACGTGTAGACCGCCGACGGCAGCGTCTGCGTCTCGTTTGGGATGTTGGAAACGAAGGTGATCGTTGCGCCGAATTCGCCCATCGCCTTGGCGAAAGACAAGATCGCGCCGGTAATCAGGCCGGGCAGGATCAGCGGCAGCGTGATCGTCCCGAACACCCACAGCGGATTGGCGCCAAGCGTCCCGGCCGCCGCCTCGAATCTGCGATCGACCGCCTCGATCGACAGCCGGATCGCCCGCACCATCAAGGGAAAGCCCATGACAGCGCAGGCCAATGCGGCACCCGTCCAGCGAAAGGAGAAGACAATGCCGAAATGCTCGGCCAGAAAGGCTCCGGCCGGGCCGCGCCTGCCGAAGGAGAGCAGCAGCAGATAGCCGACAACCACCGGCGGCAGGATCAACGGCAGATGCACCAGCCCGTTGAGCAGCGTTTTGCCCCAGAATTGGCCACGGGCCAGCACAAGCGCGATCAATATGCCGGGCGGCAGGCTGGCGATCATCGCCACGGTCGCCACCTTGACGGACAGCCGGACCGCATTCCATTCGTCGGGAGTGAGGTCCAGCAACCAATTCATCTTTTGGTGTGCCTCAGTTGCTCGGCGTAAGGACCGTAAAACCTTGCGCCTTGAAGACCTCGCCTGCCTTGGCGGATTGCAGGCATTCCAGGAATGCCAGCGCATCCTTGTCCTTGGAATCCGCCATCTCGGCAACCGGATAGACGATCGACGGGTGCGAATCCTCCGGGAAGGTGCCGATCACTTTGACGCCGGGCTCGGCGGACGCGTCGGTGGCGTAGACGATGCCGAGTGCTGCCTCGCCTGTCGAGACCAGCTTGAGCGCTGCGCGCACGTTCTCGGCCTGTGCCACCTTGCCTTCGATCGAGGACCAGACGCCGAGCGATTCAAGTGCGGCCCTGCCATATTTGCCGGCCGGCACCGCTTTGAAATCGCCCATGGCAAGCCTGCCGTCGCCGATCAGCCCAGCAAGATCAAAACCCTTTTCGATCCTGGTTTCGACCGACGAATCCTTCGGCGCCACCAGCACGATTTGGTTGCCGAGCAACTTCACTTCGGTATCCGGCTTGGTCAGCTTCTTGTCGGACAGATATTTCATCCAGTCGAGGTCGGCTGAGATGAAGACATCGGCTGGCGCGCCGCCCTCGATCTGCTTGGCCAATGCAGAGCTTGCCGCATAGGAAATGATCGCCGCCTCGCCGACATCGGCCTCGCAGGCGGTGTTCACGGCATCCAGTGCGTTCTTCATGCTTGCCGCGGCGAAGACGATCAGTCTGTCATCCGCATGGGCAATCGGCATGGCGGCGATCAACATCGCTGCGAGACCGCCAATGGCGGGTGCCTTCAATCCGAAACCCTTGCGCACCAGCATGAACTCTCCTGGGGCTTGAAAAAATCCGATCGGCGCCAGCCAATCGATATATCCATCTGAATATAACAAGGGAACGGCATTTGCCAGACTCAGCCCGAACAATGGCCCCGCTAATGGCATTGCGTGTTGCCGCCACCGCTCACGATAAATAGCAGTGCATACAGCGCAACGTTGCAGGCCGACGTGGATCAAAGCATCGGATACAGTACTCGCGGCGGACGACCCAGCACCGCCACGGAGCAATTTCGAGACAGGGTAAAGTAGAAGCCCGATGTTTGCGGCTCACACCGCGATGGGCGCCTTGATCGTCGCATCGGCGAGGTAGTTTTCCAACCGGAAATTTTCAAAGCTGAAGGCAAAGAGGTCCTTCACCTCCGGATTGATCCATAGCGTCGGCAGCGCCTTGGGCGTGCGCCGCAGCTGTTCGCGCGCTTGTTCGAAATGGTTCGCGTAAAGATGCGCATCGCCCAGCGTATGGACGAAGTCGCCGGGTTTCAGCCCCGTCACCTGCGCCACCATCAAGGTGAGCAGCGCATAGGAAGCGATGTTGAACGGCACGCCGAGAAAGATATCGGCGGAACGCTGGTAAAGCTGGCAGGAAAGCCTGCCCTCCGAGACATAGAACTGGAACAGGCAATGACAGGGTGGCAGCGCCATGGCTTCCACTTCGGCCGGGTTCCACGCCGAAACGATCAGCCGTCGGGAATTAGGATTCTTGCGTATCTCCTTCAAGAGATTGGCAATCTGGTCGATGGCGCCGCCATGGCCGTCCGGCCAGGAGCGCCATTGCTTGCCATAGACCGGGCCGAGGTCGCCATTCTCGTCGGCCCATTCGTCCCAGATCGAGACGCCGTGATCGTTGAGATATCTAATGTTAGTGTCGCCGGCCAGGAACCACAGAAGTTCATGCACGATCGACTTCAGGTGAAGCTTCTTGGTGGTGGTGACCGGAAAGCCGCGCGCAAGGTCGAAGCGCATCTGATAACCGAACACCGAGCGCGTTCCGGTGCCGGTGCGGTCGCCGCGATCGGTGCCGTTTTCCAGCACGTGCTTCAAGAGGTCGAGATACTGGCGCATCGGCTTCTGCTCGATTCGGGGCTGGATTCGGGTTACCGGCCATCATAACCGACTGGCTGCCGGCCGAACATGTCAAAGTGCAGAATGTTCCCACAGGCGCCTACATTGTGGGCCGGCGTGGAAATCGCGCCAGCATTCCGCCGATGCAGGATGCCTGATGCAGGACGGTTGTCAGAGGCTGGCGAGCTTACCCAGATCCTTGGCGACCAGGTAATAGAACGTCACGCGGCTCTTGGTGTTGTCGGCCTCCATCGCCTTACAGGTCTTTTCGATGGCGGCGTCCGCCTTGCTGCCGTCGGCGATGCCGAGCTTTTTGGCGACCCAGTTCGTTTTGACGCGATCGAGTTCCTTGGGGTCCGTGCAGGATACCAGCGAGGAATCCCGATTCCTCAGCGCAATGCCCAAATGTTTCACGATCTTGGCGACCGCGTCGGCATCTGCCGCGGCGTCGTATTTCTTCACGTCTGCGAGATAGTCGGCCATCAAAATTCCCCTCGTCGGCGCCACGGGATCGGGTCGATGAGGGTCGTGGCGCGCTGCCGCAAAATGTACGCTAAGTCGGTAACTCCTCACCGCCGCAAGCTTCGGTTGAGACCGTTGACAAGTCAAGCCTTCGCGAGGCTGTTTGACACAACGAGAAGGCATCAATTGAGGCCTTTCATTTTCCACGATCGGTCCCTATATCTGTTTCGTCGGCTCGACCGACTATGGCGATAAACAGGCGATGAAATAAGCCGTTCGGACCCGGGGGCGGTACCCGGCGCCTCCACCAAAAACCGCTTTATCGAAGAGCGGCTTTTGCTGGGGGCGAAATAGGATCGACGAAGGTGTAAAGATCGTACTTTTGCCCGGCATTGTACCACCGTTATCGGGCTAAACTTATAGTTGCCAACGACAACTATGCGGAAGCACGTCTCGCCGCGTAAGCGGTGCGATAGCTTCAATTCAAGCCCTAGTGGTTCGCACTTCTAGGCGGGGTTCGGAGGTACCTGGCAACAGAAACCTCCACTTCTTCCCTTCGATACGATTACGGCAGCATGCTCGCTGGCCACGCTCTTGCGCTATTTCCTTCGCGACGCTGTCTTGCTGTCCTGGGAACTGCGACATGAAAAAGGCCGGGACTGACCCGGCCTTTTCATGCTCTCGCTGGAAAGCATCTACTCTGCCGGCGCTTCGACAACCTCCCGCCCACGGCCGAGCGTCACCTTGGCCAGCATGAAGGAGATCACCGCGCAAAGCGTGATGCCGGCCACCATCGGCAGCGGCGTGCCGTCGAAGAACACGCCGGCGATGCCCATGGCCACCGCACCGATGGCGAAGTGCAGCGTGCCCATCAGCGCCGAGGCCGTGCCGGCGATCGCGCCATGCTCCTCCATCGCCAGCACCGACGTCGTCGGGATCACCAGGCCGAGGAACCCGTAGCCGACGAACAGCAGCACCGCCATCACATCGAGCCGGTCGACGCCGGACGCCATCACCGCGAACAGCACCACCATCGTCGTCGCATAGCCGACCACCGCGACCCGCACCACCGGCCTTAGCCCGAACCGTTCGGACAGCAGCCCCGTCAACTGCGACATGCCGATGAAGGCGACCGCGTTGATCGAGAAGAACACGCTGTAGACCGACGGCGACAGCCCGTAGTGATCTATCAGGATGAAAGAGGAGCTCGAGAGATAGACGAAGAAGCTCGCCAGCCCGAAGCCACCGATGGCCGCCAGGCCAAGGAAGTTGCGGTCGCCCATCAGGAAGCGATAGGCCGAGAGCGCGGTGCCGAACGAACTGCTTGCACGCGCCTCGACCGGCCGCGTCTCCTTGAGCGAGGTCGCCAGCAGGATGGTGGCGAGCACCGCCCCACCCGTTACCGTCCAGAATACGGCACGCCAGCCGAAATTCTCGATGATGACGCTACCGGTCAGCGGCGCCAGGATCGGCGACACCGAAAACACCAGCATCAAGAGCGACATCAGCTTGGCAGCCTCGGTGCCGGTGTGCAGGTCACGCACGATGGCGCGCGGCACCGCCATGCCTGCGCTGGCGCCGAGCCCTTGCAGGAAACGGAAGGCGATCAGCCATTCGACCGAGGGTGCCAGCGCCGAGCCGATGCCGCCGACCATGAACAGTGCGAGGCCGCCATAGAGCGGCAGCTTGCGCCCGACCATGTCGGAGATCGGTCCGACGACGATCTGGCCAAAACCCATGGACAGAAAGAAGATCAGCAAACTCATCTGCACGGCAGCGGTGCTGGCCTGCAGATCCGCGCCGATCGAAGGCAGCGCCGGAAGATACATGTCGATGGCGAACGGGCCGATGGCGGACAACAGGCCGAGCACGACCGCGATGTGGAGGAATTGGGGACTCATGATAGCGGGTTTCTTTCAAATCTGGTTTGCCGACCGGCGTGTAATCCTAGGACGTATCATCCCGTGAAATTCCGACTTCCTGCGGAGGAAATTCCTTTAAGCTAAGTCCATAAATTTAGACACTCTTGTCTAATTCGTCAATCACCTCTATATAGTTTTCATGAAGCACGACGTTTCTCCTGACACCATCCCGCCACGCGGCCATGAGGCCAAGCGCGCCTCCATCATGGACGCTGCCGGCGAGGTGTTCTGCCGCGAAAGCTTCGCCGGCGCCAATATCGACATGATTGCCGCCGAGGCCGGCGTTTCGCGCCAGACGATCTACAACCACCATGGCGATAAGGAGAAACTCTTCGTCGCCATCGTCCGCGACCTTACCGAGCGCTGCAATGCCGGCATCTTCGCCACCATTTCCACCTTTCCGGATCAGCCGAAGGATCTCGAGGCCGATCTGATCGCTTTTGCTGTGCGTATGAACCGCAACTGTATCTGCAACCGCGATGGAAAATTCCTGCGCAAGCTGATCCAGACCGAGGGCGAGCGCTATCCCGAGCTCTTTGCCGAATGGCGCGAACAGGGACCGGGCAGGACATGGCCGGCTATCGCCGCCCGTTTCGCCCGCCTCGCCCATGCCGGTTTCCTCGACATCGAGGATCCCGACGTCGCAGCCCGCCAGTTCCTGGCCCTTGCCAATGCCGAATTGCAGACGACCTTCATGCTTGGCGGCACGCCGACCGATGATGAGGTGCTGCAATCGGCGACACATGGCGTGCGCACCTTCCTGCGCGCCTTCGGCAAGCGGCAGCCGGCGGCCGACGCGCAAAAGCACAGCGCGCTCGCTGGCGCCTGAGCGATCAAATCTGAGGCATGCCCTCTCGCATCTGCGCTGCCGGCGTCTATATCCGGTTTACGCCGCGCTCAAGCTTGATTACAGCTATGCGGACGATTCAACGGAACCCGACAGCCACATGGCCGACGACCACATTCGCTACGACATTCTGGCCCAGGAGGCATTGCGCGGCGTCATGCGCAAGGTCCTGGCCGAGGTCGCGCGCACTGGGCTTCCCGGCAACCATCATTTCTTCATCACTTTCCTGACCGGCGCCCCGGGCGTGCGCGTATCTTCCCGCTTGCGCGAGCGCTATCCCGAACAGATGACCATCGTCATCCAGTTCCAGTATTGGGACCTGAAGGTGACCGACACCGGCTTCGAGGTCGGGCTGTCTTTCTCCGACGTGCCGGAAAAGCTGGAAATCCCGTTCTCGGCCGTGCGCGGCTTTTACGACCCGTCCGTCAATTTCGAGCTCGAATTCGACGTGAAGACGGAGACCTCGGCAGAAGAGGAGTTGGCCGGCCAGCCCGCTTCCGAACCGCTGGCCGCCGTCGCCGAGAAAAAGCCGGAAAAGAAGAAGACCGCTGAGGCCGAAAAGAAGCCTGCCGCGGCCGACGCCGCCGCCAAGGGCGCCGAAGTGGTGTCGCTCGACGCCTTCCGCAAGAAGTGATCCGACGGGCCGCGCGATATGGCCGACATCGTCAATCTCCGCCAGGCCCGCAAACAGAAGGCACGAGCCGAGAAGGGGCGCCTGGCCGAACAGAACCGGACGCTGCACGGCCGTTCCAAGGCCGACCGTGAGCGTGACAGTCTGATCGCCGACAAGGCAGAAAAGTTTGTCGCCGGCCATCGCCGCGAAGCCTCTGGCGATCCGGATTCCCCGAGCATCGGACCGAAAAGTGCGCCGCGGTTTTCGGATAAATCCGATGCTTGAAGTGAAATGAGTCACGTCCGGTGAGCCCGGTCGAGAAACGCTCGGTGACCATTCGCGGCCATCGCACCAGCTATTCGCTCGAAAAGCCGTTTTTCGACGATCTCGTCGCCATCGCGGCCGCGCGCAAACTGACGCTCGCCGCCCTCGTCGCCGAAATCGACGAGGCCCGGCCGCGCGATGCCAACCTGTCCTCGGCGCTCAGGCTCTACGTCCTGGATTGGGCGAAGCGAGGGATGAAACCGGTCTAGGTGGAGCTATCCGCCGCCCAGCGACTTCAGCAGATTGTCGATCGACGAAGGTTCAAGCGTGGGTTTTGGCGCGGATCCTGCTGGCGGCTGGTTGTCATTGGCCGGCGGCTGACGCGCGCGCTCGATTTTCTGCGCCTGCTCAGCCGCCGCCCTGCGCCGGGCGTCGAGCTTTGCCTGTTGTTCCGCAGCGATCCGCCTCGCCTCTTCCGCTTTCCGGCGTTGCTGTTCCTCGGCTTTCGCCGCCTCGTCCGCCGCTTTTTGCGCCGCCTTGGCTCTCGCTTCGGCATCCGCTCTGGCCCTTGCCTCCGCCTCGGCCTTGGCTTTGGCCTCCGCTTCAGCCCTCGCCCTTGCCTCCGCCTCGGCCTTGGCTTTGGCCACGGCTTCAGCCCTCGCCCTTGCCTCCGCCTCGGCCCTGGCTTTGGCCACGGCTTCAGCCCTCGCCCTTGCCTCCGCCTCGGCCCTGGCTTTGGCCTCCGCTTCGGCTCGAGCCTTTGCCTCGGCTTCAGCCTTCGCCCTGGCATCTGCCTCGGCTTGCAGCCGCGCCGCCTCCTGCTGCTTGCGCAATTCCTCGGCTGCCCTCTCACGCTCGGCTTGCAGGGCCGCGTAGTAACGCACCTCGCGCCGCAGCCGCTGTTTTTCAAGCAGCGCCGCCTGCATGGCCTCGACCCGCTGCTGTTCCTTTTCCAGCGCGCGCTGGGTCAGGAACTGCGCCAGCGGCTCACTGTCGAATTGCCGCTTCGCGGCGCCGAACGGCCCGTCGACGCTGAAATTCACAGTCGGATCGGAGCCGACCAGCGCTTCGTCGCCGGGCCGATAAGTGATCGAACCACTGGCGGCGACCGTGCTGGCGTTCAGGTCCGCCGTGATGTCGGCGGACAGCTTCGCCGCCGGATTTTCCAGGTTGACCGGCGGTGCCCTCAGCGTGCCGCCGGCAATTGTGAAGGCGATGTCGGTATCCCCAGCCGGAAAACTGCCGTCCGCGGCGATCTGCGGCGCGAACCCGGCAGTCTTGGCCGCATCGATATCGCGCCCGATCGCGTCGGCCTTGGCGATGAAGGCGCCAAAGGCGTCGGGATTGACGCCGGCAATGGTCAAGCTCTTCAGCGCCGCCGTGCCGGAACCGGACAGCGCCGTAACCATCGCATCGACCGATTTGCCACTGGTCGAAAGCGCCGCCGAGAAATCGCCGCTTCCGCTGAATCCGGCCTCTGGCAGCACGGTGGCCAGATCGGCGCCGGCAAGTTTCATCTGGCCGGAGAAAAGCCCGGTGCCGTCATTGTTCTTCAGCTCGAACAGCCCGGAAAGCGCACCGCCGGCGAACTTTGCCTTGAGGTCCGAAACGCGGATGCCTTCCTGGTCGAGCTTCAGCGAAAGCGCCGCGTCATAGGCCGTGGCAAGCGGGCCGGCGACCAGCGAGGCCGTGGTCAGGTCGAGTTCGGCGGTGAACGGCAGGCTGGACTTCTGGCTGAACGGGGCGGTCGGCCAAGCCCTGCCGGCGCCCAGGAAGGCCTGGTCACCAAACAGCGCCACCGCCATCGGGTCGAGATCCAGCTCATCGAGTACCAGCGCGCCGGCAAGATGCGGCAGCCCGTCCTTGACGTCGACATTGACGTCGCCGGAAACCGCCAACTCGTTGATGGCGCCGCTGAGGCCGGACAGCACCAGAAGGCCGTTGCCGAAATCGGCGTCGGCCGCGAGCCACGTCGACATGCCTGTCCCCATGCCCGGCAAGCCGACGCCTGTCGTCATCAGCCACGGCTCGATGTCGGCAGCCTCCAGACTGACCTTGCCCTTGGCTGTGGGGCCTTGTGGCGTGCCGGCGAATGTCCCGTCGAAACCGGCTTTGAAGTCGTTGCCGATGAGGTTGAAGCTCGTCGCCATGCCGCCGCCAAGCGTGCCTTTCGCCGAAACATCGGTCGTCGCCTCGCCAAGCATGCCGAGCGGCAGCGCCGGTAGGCCGTAAAGCGCCAGAAGCGCGGTGGCGTCGGTATTCCTGGCGTTGAAGGTCACGGACACCGGCGCCTCGAGAAGCCGATCGGCCAGTCCTTTGCCGGACAGCGATCCTGAAAACGCCGAGCCGCCTGCCCTGCCTTGCGCGCTGACCGCCAGTCCCGTCGTGCCGTCGCCATTGGCGGCGGCACTCGTCACCAGATCGATGCGCGCATTCTGGAACAGCTCGGGATAGGCGGCCACACGCCCCGCCAGCCCTTTCAGCACGGCATTGTCCGGATAGTGCTTCGCCGCGACATCGACCAACGGCTTGAGATCGACGGCGACCACCGAGGCATCGAGCTTACCGGTCGGGCTCGCTGGGAAATCCTTGATCCGGCCGGTGGCGCTGATCGAGGCGCCGGCAAGCCCGCCGACCGAGAGACGGTCGATTTCAAGCAGCCCGTCGCGGAGCCTGAGCGCCGTATCGACCGTATCGGCGGTCAGCCCGCCGGCACTGACCGGCCCGGCCTTGATCTGGAAATCGAGGTCGCGGTCGGAAAAACGGTTGGCGCCCTTGTCGCTGATGAAGATCGAGGCGAAGGCGGCGAGGCCGTCGACATCGAGCTCGCCGCCTTCGAGCCGCATCAGCACCGACGGCCTGGCGTCGTCGGGCTGGCTGGAATCGATGCGACCGGAAAATTTCGCCTTGCCAAGAACGAGTTCGAGGTCGCTGAAGGCCTGCCGCTTCCCGGTCAGGTCGACCTTGGCCTTGAAGCCGGCGGCCGGCAGCCGGCGGATCGCTTCGTCGACATCTTTCGACAGCCAGGCGGCAAAGCCGGAAGGTTGCCCCACCGCCAGAAGCAGCGAACCGGTGAAGCCGAAATCATCCTCGACACTGAGCATACCGTTTGCTTCCAGCCTGGCGCGGCCCGGGAGCGTCGCGCCCAGCGACTTCACCGACCAGCCGGCATCGGCCGGCTCGGCGGAAAGGCGCACGTCACGAACCGTCGTGTCGCCGGCCACCACCGCCGGCAGCTTCACCTCGACGGTGCCCGGTATGGTCGGCCTGGGCAGATCGAGCAGCGCCTGCTCCAGCGCCGCGACGCGCGCCGACAGCGTCAGTCCGGTGCCGGTCGCGGCGCCGACGGCTTCATCGAACTGCACCTGCGCGCCATCGGCCTCGATCGAAAAGCTTGGGTGCGGCCCAAGCTCGACGGCAGCCCTGCCGTCGGCGGTGTAGGGATTATCGAGCGGCCCGGTCTCGAAGCGGAATTCGTCGACACCAAGCTTCCGGTGATCGAGCGAGAACTTGCCGTTCACCCTGAACCCCGGCTCCGGCTTGGCCGCGCTGGCCTTCATCGCCTCACCGTCGGTGTCGCCAAGCCGCGCCGGACTTTTGTCGGCACCATTCTTGTCGGTACCTGCGACCTTGAACTGACCCGAATAAATGGCGGCGCCGTTGACGATTCCGGCATTGCCATCCGCTTCGATGATCAGCGGATAGGCGTCCGGATCGGCCTTGAGCCGGAGCCGCATCTGCCCATCGCTGCCGGCCTTGCCGGTGGAGGCGACGACCGTGCTGCGCAGGCCGTCGAGCCGCAGCGAACCATCCATCCGCCATGGTCCAGCCAGCGATTTGGCAGAGATCGTCGAATTGATCTCCGAAAGCAGGTGGCTGCGCCCGCCGGCGGCATGGCGCAGCGCGATCTCTCCGTCGGTCACCGTCAGCTTTTCGATCGAGATCTGGCTGGGATCGAAGGGCGAGGACGGGCGTATCGCCCAGTCGACCGTGCCGTCGGCGGCAATGTCGATCGTCGCCCTCGGCCGCACCAGCCGCATGTCGAAGATCAGCACCTCGCCGCTCAGGAAGGGCGCCAGTTCCGCATCCATCGAAAAGGTCTCGACGGTCATTGCCGGCTGGCCACCGGGGCCGCCGGCAACGGTGACATTCGAGAAGGTCACCGAAGGAAACGGCAGCAGTTTCGCTGTCGCATCGCCCTGAACGGTGACCTTGCGGCCCAGAATGGCGCTCGCCTCGCGTTCGAAATCGGCACGGTAGCTTGTCCAGTCGACAAAATACGGCACCACCAGCGCCGCACACAGCACCAGCACGAAAAAGCCACCGAAGAAAACGAACAGGCGTGCGAGCATCAACTCCCAAGCAGTTGATTGAAAATCAGCCGCACTCTACCCGCATCAGCGTGTTGATAAAGAGGCAAATCGATCGCCCTAAGAGCAAAAAGCTCTAGTCGGCTGGCAGTATCTTCCCAGGGTTCATGATATCAAGCGGGTCGAGCGCCTGCTTGATCGTGCGCATGATGTCGACGCTGTGGCCAAGTTCATGGCGCAGGAAGCCGACCTTGCCTTGTCCGATGCCGTGCTCGCCGGTACAGGTTCCATCCATGCCGATCGCCCGCATGTTTAGCCGCGCGACAAACTCTTCCGTCGCGGCGATTTCCTTCGGATCGTCCGCGTCCATCAGCACCAGTACATGGAAATTGCCGTCGCCGGCATGGCCGACGATCGGCGCGATCAGCCCCATCTCGGCGATGTCGGCTTCGGTTTGCGTGACGCATTCGGCAAAGCGCGAGATCGGCACACAGACGTCGGTTGACAGCCCCTTGGCGCCCGGCCGCAGCGTCAGCGACGACCAGTAGGCATCGTGCCTGGCCTTCCACAGTTTCGTTCGCTCTTCGGCGACGCTGGTCCACAGGAATGGTCCGCCGCCATATTCCTCGGCGATCATGCCGAAGGTTTCGGCCTGCTCGGCAACGCCGGCGTCGCTGCCATGGAACTCGACGAACAGGCACGGGCTTTCGGGATAATCGAGTTTCGAATAGCTCTTCATCGCCCGCATCTGCAGCGCATTCACCAGTTCGATGCGTGCCACCGGAATGCCCATCTGGATTGTCGCGATCACCGCGTTGCAGGCCGCCTCGACGCTGGGAAACGGGCAGACGCCACCGGAAATCGCCTGCGGAATGCCCTGCAGCTTCAGGGTCAGCTGGGTGATGATGCCGAGCGTGCCTTCAGAGCCGATCAGGAGCCGCGTCAGATCGTAGCCGGCCGAGCTCTTTTTTGCGCGCTTGCCGGTCGTCACCGTCTCGCCGTCGGCCATCACCGCCGTCAGCGACAGAACATTCTCGCGCATCGTGCCGTATCGCACCGCATTGGTGCCCGACGCGCGCGTTGCCGCCATGCCGCCGAGCGATGCATTTGCGCCCGGATCGATGGGAAAGAACAGGCCGGTGTCGCGCAGATGGCGGTTGAGATCCTCGCGCGTCACACCGGGCTCGACCGTGCAGTCGAGGTCCTGCGGGTTGACCGCGAGGATGCGGTTCATCCGCGACATATCCAGCGAGATGCCGCCGCCCGGCGCGTTGGTATGGCCTTCCAGCGAGGAGCCGACGCCGAAGGCGATCACCGGCACGCGGTGCGCGGCGCAGGTCGACACGATCTCCTGCACCTCCGCCGTCGTCTCCGGAAACGCCACGCCATCCGGCGCCTGGGTCGGAATGTAGGTGGTGGTATGCGCGTGCTGGGCGCGGATCGCCTCGCCGGTCTGGAACCGCTCGCCGAGCCGCTGCTTGAGGATGCCAAGCACAGCGGCGATGCCTTCTTCGTTGCGCTCGACCGGATTGAGGTCGCTCAGAGCCATCTATTCCTCCGCGAATGGACCAGTGTCCACCCTTGTTATGGACTTATGGATGGGTAGTCTCACCAACCACGTCCTGTCCAGCGAGAAGGAAGTTTTCGATGTCCACCCCTGCCCCCTTCGTCTCTCGTGCCATGGACATCGAGAAGGACTGGATCGACTATAACGGCCATCTCAACATGGCCTATTACAACGTGCTGTTCGACCGCTGCTCCGACGAAGCGTTCGAAATGATGGGGTTGGGGCCGGATTATGTGAAGCGGCGGCGGCTGACCATCTACACGGCGGAAGTCCATGTCTGCTATGTCAGGGAGCTGCATCTCGACCACAACGTCAATGTCTCCTTCCAACTCCTCGACCATGACGATAAGCGGCTCAGGGCCTACCAGGAAATCCGCCATGTCGACGGTTGGCTCGCTGCCACTTCCGAATCACTGTCACTGCATGTCGACATGTCCGGACCGAAGGTGGCGCCTTTCCCCGCCGATGTCCTGGCCAAGGTGGAAGCGATGCGCGCCGCCCATGCGGCGCTGCCGATGCCTGAACGCGCCGGCCGTTCGATCGGTATTCGCCGCAAGACGCTTGAACCGCAGTCCCGTTAACCTTACCAAGGTTTTAACGTGAACAAGCCGAATTGAGGCGTTGAACGACTCAGCGCGGCGTCCGAAAACCGTCCGCACGACCGGCGGGGGCTGAAGCGGTTCGGGAAACGTGCATGAAAACCGATATCAAGGTCGAGGCGGACAGGCTGGCGGCCGACCCACGCATTACCGACTATGATTTCTGGCGCTCGCTGAAGAACCTCAACAACGAGATCTTCCACATCGCCAACAACAACGAGCCGATCCCTTTCGCCATGATCCGCTGGCGCGCCATCCTGAAGCAGGCGCGGATGAAGCGCGGCCATGCCTGATCGGTGCGGGAAGAAATACTCTCCGGTTTGCCCGCCCGCTTGCCTTCCAACGTCGGTCGTTGGCGAAAGCCGAAGCCAAGTCCGATCTCCCCGCAAGGGGGAGATTGGCAGCTTCGCCAATGGTGCCTTGCTGACAGATGCTCATTCGCCCTCAAGCATCAGGGCTGGTGCTTCACCGCCGCCAGCGGCGAACGCGCCACCACCGGTGACGACTGGATGATCGCGGTGTTGGTCATCGCAAACGGAATGATGCGGTCGATCACCCGTTCGAGTTCGGCCACCGAGCCGACATGCGCCAGCGCGATGAAACAGTCCTCGCCGGTCACCCGGTCGCATTGGGCGATCTCCGGCAAATCGCGGATGATCTCGGCCACTACAGCCAGTTGTCCCGGCACTGGCCTGATCCGCAGCCATGCCGACAGCTTCATGCCGAGCGCGGCCGGATTGATCCGCACCGTATAGGCCTCGATCACGCCGCTCTCCTGCAGCCGTCGGATACGCTCGGCCACGCTCGGCGCCGACAGGCCGACCGAGCGCGCCAGTTCAGCGGTGCTGGTGCGCGCATCCTTTTCCAGCAGGCGAAGGATTTTCAGATCAGCCGCATCCAGGTCGGAATTTTCGTTTCGAAGGCGTTTCAGGGAAAACTCCTCGGTTTTGGAAAATCAATGAGCTCTTTGGCTAGTCATTATCCATATAAACCGGAAAGATTGCCTGCGATAATGATCCTATGGATGATCAAGCGCAAGCCCCAGGCGCAGTCCCTGCGCTCGCCGGCCCTGTTTTTGGCAAGCTGGCGGCCTCGCTGCCGCCGCATGTCTGGTTCGGCGTCAGCGCCGTGTTCCATTATCTCGGGCCGGCATTCGCCGTGCTGCTTTTCCCGCATGTCGGCGTGCTCGGCATGGCTTGGCTGCGCATCGTCACGGCCGCCCTGGTCTTCGCGCCGCTGTCCCGGCCCTGGACGGTCTTCGCCCGCGCCGACCGGCCGACACGACTGCTGCTTCTCGCTTTTGGCGCTTGCCTCGGCGTGATGAATTGCGCCTTCTACCTGGCACTCGACCGTTTGCCGATCTCGCTGGTCGCGGCGATCGAATTCGTCGGCACCATCGGCGTCGCGCTGGTAGGCGTCAGAAGCCCGCGCAATCTCGCAGCCCTTGCCGTCGCCGTCATCGGCACCTTGCTGCTGATCGATGTCAAATGGTCAAGCGACCCGATCGGCCTGTTCTGGGCCTTCCTGAACGGCGCGCTGTTCGTCGGCTATATCGTGCTTGGCCATCGCGTTGCCCGCGCCGGCGCTGGCGACGGCATCGCCGGCCTGGGTGCCGCGATGGCGGTCGCCTGTCTCATCGTGCTGCCGATCGGCTTCACCGATGCGCTGCCGGCCTTCTCGGCGCCGCCACTGCTCATCGCCGCCATCGGCGTCGGCATATGCTCCTCGGTCATCCCTTATATCTGCGACCAGATTGCCATGTCGCGGCTGCCGCGATCGAGCTTCGCGCTGATGCTGTCGTTGCTGCCGGTCACCGCCACGCTGATCGGCGTCATCGTGCTCCGCCAGATACCCAGCCCTACCAATTGCCTCGGCATCGCGCTGGTGGTGGCCGGTGTCGCTTTCCACAAACCGGCGCGTGACTAGAGCATCGGACCCAAAAGTGGCAGCCGGTTTTGGGAAAATCCGATGCTCAAACCAAAACATGGAGCGGCGGCACGGTTCGACCTGAGAGTCCGCCGCTCTATGCCAGCTTCTCCCTGAGGAAGGCGCTCGTCCGTCCCCAGGCGAGGTCCGCCGCGTTCTTGTCGTAGCGGGCCGCGGACGTGTCATTGTTGAAGGCATGATTGGCACCTTCATAGACATAGATCGTGTACTCGACCTCGGCTGCATCGAGCTCCTTCCTGAAGGCGTCGATGCCGGCATTGATGCGGGTGTCGAGCCCGGCGTAATGCAGCAGCAACGCCGCCTTGATCTTCGGCACATCCTCGGCCTTCGGCTGCATGCCGTAATAGGCGACAGCGGCGGCCAGATCCGGCGCGTTGGCAGCCAATGTGTTCACCGTGCCGCCGCCCCAGCAGAAGCCGACCGCGCCGACCTTGCCGTTGCCATCCGCGTATCCCTTGAGGAAAGCGACCGTTGCGACCGCATTGGCGATGGTCTGCGCCGGATCGAGTTTGGAAAACTGCTCACGCGCCTTGTCTTCGTCGGCCGGCGTGCCGCCGAGCGGCGACAGGAAGTCCGGGGCAAGCGCCACAAATCCTTCCAGCGCCACGCGCCGCGCCACATCGCGTATATGCGGGTTGAGCCCCCTGTTCTCATGCACGACGATGACGGTGCCGAGCTTGCCGGACTGGCCGGCCGGCTTGACCAGATAGCCCTTCATCTCGCCACCGCTGCCGGGATAGCTGATGTCCTCGCCGGTCACGCGTGAATCGTCCTCGGCAATGATCGCTGCCCGGGCCGAATTCGCAGCCAGCAGCGGCGCGATTGCGGCCGCCGCCGCACCTGATCCGGCAAGCCTGGTCAACTGTTCCATGAAGCGCCGCCGGTCGAGCGTCAGATGCGTGTATTCGTCATAGGCGTCGATCATCGCCTGGGTAATGGCGGGTGTCGTGACGGCTGGGCTGGCAGGTCTAGGTTTCGTCATAGCGCTCTCCTCAGCTTCGGGAAGTACTTCCGCCGCGCAACATAGGGTGGAAGCCCGCATGGTCCAGTCACGGATCAGTGAGGCGCTGCTGACGCAAGCCCAGGTCCGCCAGACCGGCGGCTGGTCCAGGATGACACCCTTCGACTGGTGCGCTGTCCCACTTTCTCCGGCCCGCCATGGCTGTCAAGCAGGCCGGCGCTATAGGTGGTGTTCTACCGGATTTGTAACTCCCCCGCCTGGATTGAGAACAAAACGGAGACACTTCTGGCCTTTCGCTGCCGAATCACTACATTCGGGGACAATGTCCGGCTTTTCGGAAGACATGCCCTTTTTTGACGAACCGAATGCGCGGCCCACGGCCCCGTCCGGCATCGCCGCGCGCGCCATGGCTGCCCGCAGCGGCCACAACAATGCACCCGACTATCTGAAGGGGCTCAACCCCGAGCAGCGGCTGGCGGTGGAAACCACCGAAGGCCCGGTTCTGGTGCTGGCCGGCGCCGGCACCGGCAAGACACGCGTCTTGACCACCCGCATCGCTCACATCCTTGAGACCAAGAGGGCCGAGCCTTGGCAGATCCTCGCCGTCACCTTTACCAACAAGGCCGCGCGCGAAATGAAGCAGCGCATTGGCCTGCTGGTCGGCCATCAGATAGAGGGCATGCCGTGGCTCGGCACCTTCCACTCGATTGGCGTGAAGCTGCTGCGCCGCCACGCCGAGCTTGCCGGACTCAAATCCGACTTCACCATTCTCGACACCGACGACGTCGTGCGCCTGATCAAGCAGCTCATCCAGGCCGAAGGGCTGGACGACAAGCGCTGGCCGGCCAAGCAGTTCGCCCAGATGATCGACGGCTGGAAGAACAAGGGGCTTGGCCCCGCCGACATTGCCGAGGGCGACGCCCGCGCCTTCGCCAACGGCAAGGGCCGCGAGCTCTACAAAGCCTATCAGGAGCGGCTGAAGACGCTGAACGCCTGCGACTTCGGCGACCTCCTGTGCCACCCGATCCGCATCTTCCGCGCCAATCCGGACGTGCTGAAGGAATACCACAAGCGCTTCCGCTACATCCTCGTCGACGAGTACCAGGACACCAACACCGCCCAATACATGTGGCTGCGCCTGCTGGCCCAGCGGCCGCAATCCTCCCCCCTTGAGGGGGAGGTGCCCGCGAAGTGGGCGGAGGGGGTCGCCTCAGAAGGCACCGCCAGAGCGTCGAGCACTGCCGCACGGACCCCACCCGGCCGGGCTTTGCCCGGCCACCCTCCCCTCAAGGGGGAGGGAAACCCGCGCCCAGCCACCGTAAACATTTGCTGCGTCGGCGACGACGACCAGTCGATCTATGGCTGGCGCGGGGCCGAGGTCGACAACATCCTGCGCTTCGACAAGGATTTCCCCGGCGCCGCGATCATCCGGCTGGAGCGCAACTACCGCTCCACCGCGCACATCCTCGGCACCGCCTCCCATCTCATCGCCCACAATGAAGGCCGCTTCGGCAAGACGCTGTTCACCGAAAAGGTCGCCGAGGACGACGAGAAGGTGCATGTCCATGCCGCCTGGGATTCCGAGGAAGAGGCCCGCGCCGTTGGCGAAACCATCGAAGCCTACCAGCGGCAGAAGCACAATCTCAACGATATGGCCATTCTCGTCCGCGCCTCCTTCCAGATGCGCGAATTCGAGGATCGATTCGTCACCCTGGGGCTCAACTACCGCGTCATCGGCGGCCCGCGCTTTTATGAGCGCCTCGAAATCCGCGACGCCCTGGCCTTCTTCCGCGTCGTCGCGCAAGGGGCAGACGACCTCGCCTTCGAGCGCATCGTCAACGTGCCGAAGCGCGGGCTGGGCGAAGCCACCATCCGCCAGATCCACGACACCGCCAGGGCGCTTCGCATCCCGATGCTGGAGGCTGCGGAAAAACTCGCCGAGAGCGACGAACTGAAGCCAAAGCCGCGCGCAGCATTGCGCGAAGTCGCCGCCAATTTCGAACGCTGGCAGAAGGCGCTGGAGACCACGCCGCACATCGAGCTGGCCGAGACCATCCTGGAGGAGAGCGGCTACACCGACATGTGGAAGAACGACCGCTCGGTGGAAGCGCCCGGCCGGCTGGAAAACCTCAAAGAACTGATCCGCTCCATGGAAGAGTATGAATCGCTGCGCTCGTTCCTCGAACATGTCGCACTGGTGATGGACGCCGAGCAGAACGCCGAACTCGACGCCGTCAACATCATGACGCTGCATTCGGCCAAGGGCCTCGAATTCGAGACGGTTTTTCTCCCTGGTTGGGAGGAAGGTCTTTTTCCACACCAGCGCGCGCTCGACGAGGGCGGCCGCTCCGGGCTGGAGGAAGAACGGCGGCTGGCCTATGTCGGGCTGACCCGCGCCAAGAAGAACCTGCATTTGTGGTTCGTCTCCAACCGCCGCATCCACGGCCTGTGGCAATCGACGATCCCGTCGCGCTTCCTCGATGAATTGCCGGAAGCCCATGTCGAGGTCGCCGAGAGCGGCAACTCATATGGCGGTTACGGCAATGCCTATGGCGGCGGCTCCTTCGCCTCCGGACGGGGCGGCCAGGGGGCAGGACGGCAGAATCCTTACGGCGCTTCGCGATTCGACAATGTCGGCACCGAGAAATCCGGCGCCTTCTCCAGCACCTATGCGACTCCGGGCTGGCAGCGCGCGCAACAGAACCGCACCGAAGCGACCGACCGCAACTGGGGCTCGCGCTCCGGCCACCAGGTCGAGCGCATCGGCTATGGCGAGACCGACAGTGGCTATGGCGCCGGCCGCACCTCGATCAAAGGCCGCACCATCGACGGCGAACTGGTCGCCAAATCCGTTGCCGACACGCCATCCCCCTTCAATGTCGGCGACCGAGTCTTCCACCAGAAATTCGGCAACGGCAACATTGCGGCCATCGACGGCAACAAGCTGACCATCGATTTCGACAAGGCCGGCCAGAAACGTGTGCTGGACGGGTTTGTCACCGGGGTGTGAGCATCCGCCCCTCCGCTCACCGATACCGCGCCTGGTTCCATTTGTGGCCGAGCAGCGACAGGATGATGATCAGCCCGTTGAAGAACTGGACATAGAAGCCGCTCAGGCCTGCCGCGACGACGCCGGTCTGGATGAACGACACGGTGACTGCGCCGATGGCGCCGCCGACCACGGTACCGACCCCGCCCCAGGTTGGCGTGCCACCGACGAACACCGATGCCAGCACTGGCAGCAGATAGCCATCGCCAGCCGTCGGCCACCAGGTGAAGTTGATCATCACCGAGAAGGTGCCGGCGATCGCCGCCCCGATGCCGACGAAGACGAATACTTTCACCCGCACGCGCTTGACATCGATGCCCATCTGTTGGGCGCTGTCGGGATTGTCGCCGACCACCTTCACCTGCGCGCCGAAGCGATGCCTGTTGTAGAGCAGCGCCGACAGCACGACGAAGCCGATGGCCCAGAAGATCTGCACCGGGATGCCGTAGAGCTGGCTGGAGAAGATCTTGTAGGCCCAACTGTCGGCAAGGCTGGTCAGCGCCGTCGACTTGCCTTCGTTGATAATCTGGATCAGGCCGCGCAGCAGGAAATTCATGCCAAGCGTGGCGATCAGCGACGACAGCCCGCCATAGACGACCAGCGACCCGACCAGGAAGCCGAGCAACGTGCCCGTCGCAATGGCGGCGGCGATGCCGAGAAACGGGTCGTAGCCGGCCTGCACGACCAGCGCGAAGACCCATGAGGCAAAACCCATCGTCGCCGGAAACGACAGGTCGATCTCGCCGCAGGTGACGACGAAGACCAGCGGCACCACCACGAACAGCGCTACCGGCAGCGTGGTGAGCACGGAACTGTAGAGATACCAGGTGGTGAAGACGGTCGGGTTGGCGATCATGAACACTGTCATCATCACCACGAACACGGCAAGCGTGCCGAGAGCGGCGCGGTTGTCGAGGATGAAGCCGCGCATCCAGTGATCAGATGGGTGTTTCCACTCTTTCCGGGGATTGCCGGGACGGGAGATGCCGGCGGACGGCTCGTGCAGATCGGGCTCCATTGTCTTGCTCATCGTGCTCTCTGCTCCGCGTCGCCGGCGTCGTGCAGTCCCGGCAATCCGCCCGGATGCGCGACGTCTTCCATGAAGTTGATGAGGTCTTCGGCCGACTTGACTTGGCTGCGGTCGGCGGTGAGCGCGACCTTGCCGCGATCGAGCACGACGAAGCGGTCGGCAATATCGAAGACGTGATGGATGTTGTGGCCGATGAACAGGATCGATCGGCCGCTCGCCCGCACCTGGCGCACGAAATGGAAGACTTTGGCGGTTTCGGTCAGCGACAGCGCCGTCGTCGGCTCGTCGAGGATGATCAGGTCGGCCTGCTTATAGATGGCGCGGGCGATCGCCACGCCCTGGCGTTCTCCGCCGGAGAGCTGGCCGACGATCGATTGCGGCGTGAACACTTTCGAGGTGAAGCCGATCTCGCGCATCAGCCGGCTCGCCTCCTCGATCTCCTTGCCGACCTTCAGCCAGCCGAACCAGCCGGTGAGCTCGCGGCCCATGAAGATGTTGCGCACGATCGTCTGCTGCACGGCCAGCGCCCGATCCTGGAACACGGTCTCGATGCCGGCGTCGCGCGAGCGCGCCGCGCTCCATCCGGTCACCGGCTTGCCGCGGATGAGGATCTCGCCGCTGGTCGGCTTGACCACGCCGGAGAGAATCTTGATCAGCGTCGACTTGCCGGCGCCGTTGTCGCCGATCAGGCCGACCACCTCGCCGCGGTCGACGCTAAGATTGACCCCGCCCAGCGCATAGACCTGGCCATAGGACTTGCTGATGTCGCGCAGTTCGATAAGGCGTTCGGCCATTGCGATCCTCGCTTGGTTCCGGCTGCCGGTCGGCCTGTCCGACCGGCATGCCGTGTTAGAAAGTCAGCGCAGCGCCTGCTTGGCGAGCTCGGCGACGATCTCGTAATTCTCAGGCGTGACGAAGCCGGCGCCGGTGTCGACATTCATTGGCGCTAGGCCCAGCACCACCTGCTGGCAGAGGCTGAGGATCGGCAGATAACCCTGCAGGAACGGCTGCTGGTCGGCCGTCAGCTGGACCCAGCCGCCCTTGAAGCCCTCGACGATCTGCGGGCTGGTGTCGAAGCCGAAATTGAAGATATCGCCCGCCTTCCTGCCCGCCGCCTGCATGTAAGTCGGGACGTTGCCCAGCATCTGTCCGCCGGGATAGCCGACCGCCTTGACGTCGGGATTGTTGAGGAGTGCTGCGGTAATCACCGGAATGGCCAGATTGGGGTCGGAAGCCCATTCGCCGCTCGGCGGCGAGGAGAGCTGTATGACCTCGACGCCCGCCTCTTTGAGGGCAGCGACAGTGCCGCGCTCGCGCGCGCCGCGGTTCTCGTTCTCGAACGGGCCGATCATGATCGCCTTGTCGCCGGCCTTGAGCCCGGCCAGCTTGAACGCCTCGGCGCCGAGCGCGCGGCCCTGCTGCTCCTGCTGGGCGCCGACATAGCCGCCGCCGAACGCCGCCGTGACCTTCGGCACCGGCACGTTCTGGTACATCATCCTGATGCCGTCCTTGTGCGCCTGTTCGGCCAGCGGCATGATCGAAGCATCGCCCGGGTGGCCCATCATGGCGATGCCGCCGGGCTTGACCGCGACGGCCTCGCGCAATTGCTGCACCATCTTCTCGACATCCCACTGGGAAAAGATGTAGTCGACCTTTGGCCCAAGATCGGCCTCGGCCTGCTTGGCGCCATTGTAGACGATGGTGCCGAAGGCGTCGCCCTCGGCGCCGCCGACGAAGAAGCGGATGTGGACGTCCTTGCACCACTGGGCATCGAGCGCCTGGGCAGGCAAGGTGGAGATTGCGGCGGCGAGCGCCGTGGCGGCCGCCAGGACGGTCGAGCGCAGAACTGTCCTTCTCATCGTGATGCTCATGCACGTTCCTCCCTTTGTTCCCTCGCAAGCCGAGGGGTTTTCGACGAATGCTTCGGCTTCTCGCCGCAATGCTTCGCTGGCCGGCTCCTCGCGCCGGCCGATCCTCAGGCCGGGTTCGGCAGATACGCGGCACCTCCCCGGCATTGCTTGAGGTAATCCAGCGCCCGCACCTGCCCTGTAATCTCGAGGTCGCCGCGATAGACCGGGTCGTGCCAGCCCTCGATGTCGATGGCGCCCTTGTAGCCGGCCAGCCGCAACTCGCCGATCACTCGCGTCCAGTCGCTGTCGCCGAAGCCAGGCGTGCGCATTTGCACGAACGGCAGCCGGCCGAACACGCCATGCTCGCGGATCACGTCCCAGCGCACCGTCGCGTCCTTGCCGTGGACATGGAAGATGCGCGGCGCCCATTTGCGGATCTGCGGGATCGGATCGATCAGATAGACGAGTTGGTGGCAGGGCTCCCATTCCAGGCCGAGATTGTCATCGGGCAATTCGTTGAACATCAGCTCCCAGGCGTCCGGACTGTGGGCGATGTTCCAGTCTCCATCAGCCCAGTTGCCGTCCATCGCGCAATTCTCGAAGGCGATGCGCACGCCCTTGTCGGCGGCGCGCCGAGCCAGTGGTCCCCAGACCTCGCGGAAGCGCGGCAGGCTGTCGGGCAGCGGCTTGCCGCGGAGGCGGCCGGTGAAGCCGCTGATCATCGAGGTGCCGAACAGATGCGCATGGTCGATGGCCGTTTCCCATGCGTGAAGCACGCCGCGATCAGTATCGCCGCTTTCCAGCGGATTGCCGAAGACGCCGAGCGAGGAGACGACGACGTCGGCGTCGCCGATCGCCTCGCGGATCTGGCCGGCCAGCCGTGGAAGATCCTTGCCGCCCAGCGTCTGCCAGAAGAAGGGCTGGATGCTCTCGAAGCCGAGCGGCAGGATCGCCTTGATATAGGCGGCCGGGTCATCGAGATTGGCCCGCACCATAGTACCGATCCTGATGTCGAGAAGCGGGTTTGGCATCGTCACCCTTCCTGTGCGATCGCGACCCGGCGCCCGGTTTCGGCGCTTTCGATCGCGCCGAAGACCATGGCCAGGCTTTTGATGTTGTCGGCGCCGCGCGTCTCCGGCTCGGTGCCGGTTTCGACGGCGCGCACGAAATCCTGGATGATGCCGAGATGGCCGCCGACGCGGTCATTGGGATCGAGCGGCGGCACCGCGAGCGGCTCGGTGCGGTCGAACAGGCCTTCGCGGATAGGCCGCGTGACTTCAGCCTTCAACCCGTCCTCGCCGTCCCAGACCAGGCTGCCGCGCTCGGCGACGATGCGCCATGTGCTCTCCCAACTGGTGCGGAACCCGTCGGCGCACCAGGAACCGGCATAAGTGAACAACTTGCCGCCGCCGAACTCGAAGATGGCGGTGGCCGATGATCCCTGCCGGTACCAGGAATTGGCCGGCTCCCATTCCTGGCAATAGACGCTGGCCGGCTCGCCACCGACCATGTAGCGGGCGGCGTCGAAAGTGTGGATCGCCATGTCGAGCAGCAGCACATGGGCCATCTCCTCGCGAAAACCGCCGAAATGCGGCGCGACGAAGAAGTCGGCGTGGATGCTGGTCGCAGCACCGATGGCGCCGGATTCGAGAAAGCGCCTGATACGCCTGACATTGGCGACATAGCGGCGGTTCTGCACGACGGCATGAACACGTCCGGCGCGGCGGGCGGCCGCAACGATGGCGCGCGCGTTGTCCGGGCTGTCGGCGAGCGGCTTTTCGGTCAGGAGATGGCAATGATGGGCAAACGCGGAGAGCGCAACCTCGCGCCGGGCCGCCGGAACCACGACGTCGAACACTGCGTCGGGCTTGATCTGGTCGAGGACAGCGTCAAGATTGGTTCCGACAATGGCGCCAGCAAGCTCGTATTCGCGCGCCCTTGCCTTCGCCCGCTCGGCATCGAGATCGACAAGGCCGACAATGGCGAGCCCGTCGATCTGCCTCGCGGCATCGAGCCAGTGCTTGCTCATAGCTCCGCAGCCGACCAGGACGAAATTCATCATCCAGCGCTCCTCCTCCGCTCGGCCCCTCCAGACCGATCGTCACGGCATTCACGGCATGACCGTAAGCGTTTTCCGTAAACGTTTACGAGAACACACCGGAAGGCGTAGAATGTCAATTGGCCGCTCGCGAAAATCACCTTTATTGCCTTGGCCTGAAGAGCGGCCGGTGATAGCCAGGCAAGGGGGAGAACTGTCCTTTGGCGTCCAGCATCCACGACCTTGCGCGTCACCTGAACATTTCGATCGGCACCGTGTCGCGCGCGCTCAACGGCCGTGCCGACGTCAATGCCGACACGCGCCAGCGCGTGCTCGATGCGGCGGCAAAGCTGAACTATTCGCCGAACCAGTCCGGCCGCAGCCTGCGGCGCGGCGCCACCCATTCGATCGCCTTCATGCTGCAGCCGCATCCGGGCGACCAGCAATATGGCGAACCGTTCTTCATTCCGTTCCTGACCGGGCTGCAGGCGAAACTCGCCGAAAGCGGGCTCGACCTGATCGTGGTGATGGGCGCGCCGGGCGACTACCAGCAAGAGCGTCTGCGCCGGGTGGTCGAGACGCGCCGGGCCGATGCGGTGGTGCTGGCCTGGACGCGGCGGGAGGACGAGCGCATCGATTATCTGACCAAGGTCGGCTTTCCGTTCGCGACGCTCGGCCGCAGCCGATCCGGCGGCAAGACCTATCCGTCGCTCGACCTCGACTTCGAAAAGGCCGGGGCTGAGGCGGTCGACCGCCTGGCGGCGCGCGGCCATCGCCGCATCGCCGCCATCCGCCCGTCCCTCGACCTCAATTTCGGCTATCTGTTCCTGGCCGGCTATCGCAAGGCCTTGCGCCGTCACGGCATCGAGGTCGACCCCGGGCTGATCGCGGATGGCTTCATCAACGAGGCCGGGGGGTACGAAGTGACGCCGCAGGTGATGCGCTCCAAGGACCCGCCGACCGCTATCATCTTCAACAATGACGCGATGGCACTGGGCGGCTGCAAGGCGCTGGCCGAGATGGGCATCAAGCCCGGTCACGACATTGCGGTGATCGTCATCGTCGACACGCCGCTGTGCCGCTATTTTTCACCGGCGCTGACCGGCTTCCGCCCTCCCCTGGAGTCGATGGGACGGCGGCTGGCCGAAATGTTGCTGGCGTCGATCCCGGCCTTCGCCGGGCCTGAGGGCGCGCGGATCATCCGTGAGATCTGGCCGCTGGAGCTGATCGCACGCGACAGCGATTGATGATGCGGCCGGCCTCTCGGGTAATACCCTCGCCGCGAAGTAACTGTGCCGGTCGGGCGCACCCACCAGCCTGGAAAAATGTGCATAGGAAACAGGCCTGCGATACCATCGCGGGCCTGATTCACATGGTCCTTTACTGAGCTGCCGCCATGGACGAGAAGATGCCCGCGCGCCAGCGGACCGGCGACCTGACCAGTGGCCCGATCCCGCGCACGCTTTTGCTGTTCGCCCTGCCGGTGCTCGGCTCCAACGTGCTGCAGTCGCTCAATGGCTCGATCAACGCCGTCTGGGTCGGCCGCTTCCTCGGCGAATCGGCGCTGACGGCCACGTCCAACGCCAATCTCGTGCTGTTTCTGATCCTCGGCACCGTCTTTGGTATCGGCATGGCGGCGACCATCCTGATCGCGCAATCGGTCGGCGCCCGAGACCTGCCCGAGGCCCGGCGCATCATCGGCACCAGTGCCACCTTCTTCTTCGCCGTCTCGGTGGTGCTTGCGGTCTGCGGCTGGATCTGGGTCGACGCCATTCTCAATGCGCTGGGCACGCCGGCCGATGCTTTGCCGCTGGCCCGTTCCTATCTGCGCATCATATTCGTCGCCGTGCCGATGATGAACCTGCTCTCCTTCGTCATGACGGTGCTGCGCGGCGCCGGCGAATCGCGCACGCCCTTCATCTTCATGGCGCTCGCGGTCGTGCTCGATATCATCTTGAACCCGCTGCTCATCCGCGGCATCGGCCCGTTCCCCGAACTCGGCATCGCTGGATCGGCCACATCGACGCTGATCGGTCAGACGGTGAGCGTCATCGCCATTCTGTTCGTGCTCTATGCGCGCAAGCACCCGCTGCGGCTGGCCGGCGCCAACCTCGCTCTGCTGCGGCCGGACCCGAAATTGCTGCGCATCGTCGTCTTCAAGGGCGTGCCGATGGGCCTGCAGATGATCGTGATCTCGGCCGCTGCGCTGACGGTGATGGGCATCGTCAATTCCTACGGCTCGCAGGTCGCCGCCGCCTACGGCATCGCCGCGCAGCTCTGGACCTATATCCAGATGCCGGCGCTGGCGATCGGCGCCGCGGTCTCCTCGATGGCCGCGCAGAATGTCGGCGCCGGGCGCTGGGACCGCATCAGCCGCATCGCCATATCAGGCGTTGCCTTCAACCTCGTTCTGACCGGCGCGCTGGTCGCGCTGCTTTTCGTTTTCGACCGCCCGATGCTCGGCCTCTTCCTCAGCAGCGACAGCGCCGCGATCGACATCGCCACCCACATCAACAAGGTCGCGTCCTGGTCCTTCATCCTGTTCAGCGTCACCATCGTGCTCTTCGCCACCGTGCGCGCCACCGGCGCGATGATGCCGCCGCTGATCATCCTGGTGATCTCGGTGCTTCTGGTGCGCACCAGCTTCGCCTATTTCTTCCGAAGCGTGATAGGCGAGGAAGCGCTGTGGTGGAGCTTTCCGGTCGGCTCGATCACCTCGCTCGCGCTGGCAGCCGCCTATTACCGCTTAGGCCGCTGGCGCACCCTGCACATGATCGAGGACAGGCCGGCCGCCGGCGAGCCGCCGGACACCGGCCTCGGCGTGCCGCACCAGCGCGCGCATCTTTCGCCCGAGACGCCGAACGGCTGAACGACAGCGCCCAGGCCTTCCCTCCAGCCACTTCGATCGCCTAGGATGAGCCAGGCGCAGTGGAGGAAATCCATGGGCAAGGGACGAGTCGAGGCATTTACCGATGGCGTTATCGCCATCATCATCACCATCATGGTGCTCGAGTTGAAGGTGCCGCATGGCGCGGAATTTTCCGTGCTGGCACCTCTATGGCCCACGTTTTTCAGCTACGTGCTGTCCTTCATCTATGTCGGCATCTACTGGAACAATTTGCACCACATGTTCCACACCGTGCAGCGGGTGGATGGCCGCGTGCTGTGGGCGAATTTGCATCTGCTGTTCTGGCTGTCGCTGATGCCCGTCACCACCGCCTTCATGGGCGAAAACCATTTCGCGCCGGTGCCTGTCGCCGTTTACGGTGTTGTCCTGGCGCTTTGCGCGGCCGCCTACTTCATTCTTGTCGTCATGCTGCACCGGCTGCATGGCAACGACACTGCCTTCGCCAAAGCGGTAGGCACCGACCGCAAGGAAAAGATCTCGGTGGTCCTCTATATCGCCGCCATTCCGCTGACCTTCGTCAATCAATGGATTAGCGTCGCGCTCTATGTGCTGGTTGCCATGATCTGGTTCATACCGGACAGGCGGTTCGAGAGGCTGGTCGAAAAATAGGTCTGCCTATTCCCGCATCGCTTTCAGCTTTTCCGCCACCGAGGCCGCAAGGTCGGCATAGCGCTCCTCAAGCCGCTCGGCCGCCTTGATCACCGAAAAATCATGGCCGAATTTTTCCAGCGCCATGCGCAGCTTCTCGACGAATTCCGCCTGTTTTTCCAGCGCCGAAAACAGCGTCTTCACTTGCGCTTCGCTGATGTCGGGATTGGCAAGCATTTGCGGCACCTCGCGGCTCATCTGGTCGCCGGTGGCGGTCTGTTCTTTCAGGATCTCGATCCAGTCGGTCAATCGGTAATCTCCTTCTTACCCGGACAGCATGCGCAGCGCCTGCCGATGTGGTCAACCCAAGGATGCCAAAGCGGGCTTGCGCGAGCCCCTCGCCGCGCTAAGTTCGGCGCAGCTTGAACGAGGACGCTATAGCCATGACCACCGATGCCGAAATCCAGCGCGCTTTGCCTGCCCTTGCCCCCGGCAACGTTGCCGTCGTCACCGGCGGCGCCAGCGGCATCGGCCTTGCCGCGGCCAAGCGGCTGGCGGCGATGGGCATGAAAATCGTGCTGGCCGATATTGGCGGCGCCCGGCTCGATGAGGCTGCCGGCGCCGTTGCAACGATTGCCGGCGACAGCGCGGTACTCGCGGTCGCCACCGACGTCTCGAAAGCCGACGAACTCGACCGACTGGCCGAAAAGGCGTTCGGTGCCTTCGGCGGCGTGTCGCTGTTGATGAACAATGCCGGCGTCGGCAACAATCCCGGCAAACCCTGGGAGAACCGCGACGCCTGGAAGCGGCTGCTGGACATCAATTTTTGGGGCGTCGTTCATGGCGTCGAGGCCTTCGCGCCGCGCATGCTGGCGGCCGGAGGGCCGGGTCTGATCGTCAACACCGGCTCCAAGCAAGGCATCACCACGCCGCCCGGCAACCTTGCCTACAACGTCTCCAAATCAGGCGTGAAGACCTTCACCGAAGGCCTGGCACATGCGCTGCGCAACGAGCCCGGCGCAAAGGTTGCGGCGCATCTGCTCATTCCGGGGTTCACTTTCACCGGCCTGACCGAGGGTGCGACCGAAAAGCCCGCCGGCGCCTGGACCGGCGAGCAGGTGATCGACTTCATGCTGGCCTCGCTGGTGCGTGGCGACTTCTACATCCTGTGCCCCGACAACGAGGCGACACGGCCTATGGACGAAAAGCGCATGGCCTGGGCGATCGGCGACATCATTGAGAACCGCCCTGCTCTGTCGCGCTGGCACCCGAACTACAAGGACGCTTTCGCGGCGTTCATGGAAAGCTGACGCTCACGCCCCATGTGTCTTCGAGCCGCCTTTTTGCGCAGCGGCTTTCTTGACCGCCGCATCGGCGATCTTCTGGTCATGCCGTTTCGCCGCCTGTTCACATTTTTTGCGGATCTCCTCGACCTCGGATTCGGTCAGGTGCTCGATGCCGATAAAAGTATTGTGAGCTTTGCCGACTCGGATCAACTCATCGAGTTTCGTCTGAATCGCCGTGCCATCGCGGTTCTGGGTGTTTTGGATGAGGAACACCATCAGGAAGGTGACGATCGTCGTGCCGGTATTGATGACGAGTTGCCACGTATCCGAAAACCCGAATATCGGCCCGCTTGCCGCCCAGACAACGATGACCAGAAAACAGAGGGCGAATGTCGATGGCAGACCGGCAAGATGGGCAACGTAGGTGGCGATCCTGGTGAAAAGCTTCTCGATCATGGCAAGAGAAACAACCGGCAACCGCTCCGGGTTCCCTTGCAAGGAGGGATTTCACGGACATAACAGTGCACGCGCCTGCCAAATCAGGATATTTCGTTTTCCCAGCGGTCGAGGAAGGCCTCGATCGGCATTGCCTGCATGTCGGGGACTGCCTTGGCCAGTTTCTCGGGCGGCCAGTCCCACCAGGCTAGGCTTTCGATCCGCGCGGCGATGTCCGCCGCGAAGCGTTGGCGCAATTGCCTGGCCGGAACGCCGGCCACAATCGCATAAGCAGGTACGTCGCGCGTCACCACAGCATTGGCGCCGACGATCGCGCCATTGCCGATGGTCACATCAGGCATGATCACCGCGCCATGGCCGATCCAGACATCGTGGCCGATGCTGACGGATTGCGCCCGCCGTCGTTCCCGAAATCCGGCGTCGACGCCCAGCCAGCGAAAATACTCGTTCGGGCGGTAGCTGACCTTGTGCTGGGTCAGCCGCTCAATCGGATGCTCCAGCGCGTTGATGCGGCTGTTGGCGGCGATCGAACAGAACTTGCCGATGGTCGTGTAGATCGCCTCGGCGTGGCGCTCGAAATAAGAGAAATCACCCACTATGACTTCACGCAAGATGACCCGCTCGCCGATCGAGGCGTAGCGTCCAAGCTTGCACGCCTTCAATTCCGCGGTCGGGTGGATGCGCGGCTCGGGGTCTTTCAGGACAAGGTTTTCGGGACGGTCCATGCCGGCGCTTTACGCCCGAGCGATTGGTCCCGCAAGCGGGACCAATCGTCCGTCACCTGTTTCCAGAGCCTATTTCGGCTTGCCGTTGGTCCACACCACGTTCTGGCCGTAGAGCGGCACGGTGGTGACCGACATTTTCGCCGAACCGTCCTGCACCTGGCGCGAGTGCGACAGATAGATCAGAGTCTCATTGGTCTTGTCGTAGATGCGGTTCACCACCTGCTTCTTCCAGATCAGGCTGATGCCCTGCTTGAATACCTCCTCGCCGGCCTCGCTCATGTCGATGTCGCTGATGGTGATCGGCCCGGTCTGGCGGCACGAGATCGAGGAATCGGACGGGTCCTCGAACCAGTTGCCCTTTTGCAGGCGATCGATCACGCCGCGGTCGAAATAGGAGACGTGGCAGGTCACGCCTTCGACCTTCGGATCATTGATCGCCTCGACGATGATGTCGTTGCCGAGCCAGTCGACGCCGACTTTGCCAACCTCCTGGGCGACAGCCGCACCAGCACCGATGACAAGGCACGCGGCCAAAGCGCCGCCGATCAGTTTTCGCCCAATCAGTCCTTGCAAGGAAGCCTCCTGCGGTTCGAGTTTTGCCGACCTCAGGTGGGACGGGCGGCAGCGCTTTGCAAGCGGATCATTTTTTGACAGGAATGCCGGTTGCGGCAACGCGACATCTTTGCGCGCACGAGGTCAAACCGTTAAGAGTGTTCGCCGAACAATCTCCATGGCGCCACGTGCCCATGAAAATCGCAATGGACACCAATTGATGATGCGTTCAATTCTGGTCGGCATTCTCGTCCTGATGACGGCGGGCATCGGCTGGCTCACCTTTGAATGGTACCGCGACCGCTTTGGCGGCGAACCATACGGCGCGCCGTTCACGCTGGTCGACCAGAAGGGGGCTCCGGTCACCGAGGCTGCCTTTCGCGGCCACCCGAGCGTCGTCTTCTTCGGCTTCACCCATTGCCCGGAAGTGTGCCCGACCACGCTGTTCGAACTGGCCGGCTGGCTGAAGACGATGGGCGATGACGGCAAGAACCTGCGCGCCTATTTCGTTACGGTCGACCCTGAGCGCGACACGCCCGAAATCATGAACGCCTATACCAGCAATTTCTCCGATCGCATCCTCGGCATCACCGGCGATCCCGAAAAGGTCCATGCCATGGTCAAAGCCTTCGGCATCTACTGGAAAAAGGTCGACACGGGCGACGGCGACTACACGATGGATCACAGTGCTACGATGCTGCTGCTCAACGCCAGGGGCGATTACGCCGGCACCATCGCTTATGGCGAAAGCCCGGACACCGCCATCGCCAAGCTCAAGCGGCTCGCGGCGGAAGGTTAGAGCATGAACCCGAACCGAAGGTCCGCGACAGCGAAAAGTGGGACCGGTTTTCGGAAAAGATCATGCTCAAACAAGATCATCGTTTGATGACCCAAACGCGGCTTTATTTCACCACTGGAAAGATCGAGGCCGACCGTATCTTCGCGGCGTTCGAAACGGCCTTCGAGGACGAGGGTCTGCCGATTGCCATCCTCGAAGTCGATGAGGATCGCGACATCCAGGAAGTGTCGCTCTATGCCGACGGCGATGTCGACGCCGTCGAGGCGCGCGTGGAAGAGATCCTTGCCGGGCTTGCCTTGTCGAGGCCGATTGCGCGCGAGCCCGTGCCAGATATCGACTGGGTGACGCGTTCGCTGGAGGGACTGAAGCCGGTGCGTGCCGGCCGTTTCTTCGTCCACGGCGCGCATGACCGCAGGAAGCGCCACAGCGGCGAACTCGCCATCGAGATCGAGGCGGGCCTCGCCTTCGGCACCGGCCATCACGGCACCACCGCCGGCTGCCTTGAAATGCTGGAACAGGTCGTGCGGCGCGAGCGCCCGCGCAACGCGCTCGACCTCGGCACCGGCAGTGCGGTGCTGGCCATCGCGCTGGCCAAGCTCGCCCATATCCCGGTGCTGGCGACCGACATCGATCCGGTCGCCATAAAGGTCGCCGCCGCCAATGCACGGCTCAACCGGGTCAAGGCGCTCGTCGAAACGGTGACGGCGCCTGGCTTCCACCATCCGATCTTTGCCGCGCGCGGCCCTTTCGACCTTATCGTCGCCAACATACTGGCGCGGCCGCTGATGCGGCTGGCACCCGAAATGGCCGGGCATGTGGCTTTGGGCGGCTCGATCGTGTTGTCAGGCATTCTCGACCGGCAGCGCGACGCGGTGGTCTCGGCCTATGTCGGCCAGCAGTTCCGCCATGTCAGGACTTTGCATCGCGAGGGCTGGGTGACGATCCACCTCAAGCGGTGACGCGCAGCGCCCTCAAACGCAGGCCGTAAATTCGCTCAGACGTAGCGCCTTGCCGCCTTCTTCAGTTCTTCGCGATCGTAGCCGTTCGCTTTCAGCGTTTCGTCGTCAAAGCCAAGCAGAACGCCGCTCACATAGCGGCTCGCTTCGCGCTGACGCGCTTCGATGAGAGCATTCACAGCGCTTCTGAAAAATCCGCGTCTGGCTGAAATTGTGGACATGATGGTCTCCTTTGCAGGGCAATAAGACTCGTTCCTCCACGTCAAAAAGGTAAGCTCTGCTGACCTTTTTGGAAATCGCTGATTCTGCATGGCGTCTATGCGCAAAAGCGATGCTGGACCGAACAGGGCAATCACTGCAGACAAAAGAGGGCCTCCCAGCTCACGTAGAATGACCACCGTCGATGTCGGCGCTGCCCCTCATTGCCCTGCTCGGCATTTCTCCCCGTATAGTGACGGGGAGAAAAACGCCTTCGCGAACGATTTCGCCAATCTCCAGCGTTGCGGAAAGGATGCCGAGGTTGCGGTCAGCCCCTTCTCCCCGTCACTATACGGGGAGAAGATGCCGGCAGGCAGATGAGGGGCAGCGCAGACCCGAAGCGATGCCCTGCTGGATCGAATCCGGCCGGCGGCCAGCGTAGCAAAAGTCGATTCCGATTTTCGGGGTCATGCGCTACGGTCGCGCCAGCACCCAAGGAGAGGCCATGATGTTCCAGACCTTTGATTCCGCCGGCGACCCCGCTGTCGCGAAGCCGCGTGTGGCGCTGCTGCGTCAATGGCTGGCGGCCAACGGCTTGGATGGCTTCATCGTGCCTCGTGCCGACGAGCATCAGGGCGAATATGTCGCCGACCGTTCGGCGCGGCTGAAATGGCTGACCGGCTTCAGCGGTTCGGCCGGCGTCGCCATCGTGCTCGGCGACCGTGCCGTCATGTTCGTCGACGGGCGCTACACGCTGCAGGTACGCCAGGAGGTCGATCTCGACATCTTCTCGATCGAAAGCCTGGTCGACAATCCGCCCGCCACCTGGATCAAGGACAATCTCGGCAAGGGCGTGCGGCTTGGCTTCGATCCGTGGCTGCAGACGATCGGCGACGTGAAAGCGCTGAAAGCTTCGGCCGAAAAATCGGGGGCGGTTTTGGTGCCGCTCGAGAAGAATCCAATCGACGTCATCTGGAAGGACCAGCCCGAACCACCGCTGGCACCGGTCGAGCTCCATCCGATCGCCTTTGCCGGCGAACTGGCCAAGGACAAGCTGGCACGGCTGGCCGAGGCCATCTGCAAGGATGGCGCCACCCATGCCGTGCTGACCGACCCGTCCTCCATCGCCTGGGCCTTCGACATCCGCGGCGGCGACGTGCCGCACACGCCGCTGGCACTCGGCTTCGCCGTGCTCGCAGCCGATGGGTCGCATCTCCTTTTCATGGACCAGCGCAAGTTTTCGCGCATCGTCGCGGCCTATCTGACGCAGCTCGCCGAATTGCACGAACCCAGTGAATTCGAAGCGGCGATCGCAGGATTGGCCAAGGGCGGCGCGAAGGTCGCGCTGGATCCGGTGCTGGCGGCGGAGAAGCTCAGGATGCTGGTCGAGGACAATGGCGGCACCGTCATCACTGCACCCGATCCTGCCCGCATTCCACGCGCGACGAAAAACCAGGCCGAGATCAACGGCGCCCGCGCCGCACATCGCCGCGATGGCGCCGCGGTGGCCAAGCTGCTTTGCTGGCTCGACCGCCAGGAACCCGGCAAGCTCGACGAGATCGCGGTCGTCACCAAGTTCGAGGAGTGCCGCCGAAGCACCGGCGAGGAAACGCAAATGCCGCTGCGCGATGTGTCCTTCGATACCATCTCGGGCGCCGGCCCGAACGGCGCCATCATGCACTACCGCGTTTCCCGCGCCACCAGCCGAAAACTTCAGCCTGGCGAGCTGTTCCTGCTCGATTCGGGCGGACAGTATCAGGACGGCACCACCGACATTACCCGCACCGTGCCGATCGGCAAGCCGACCGAGGAAATGCGCGAACGCTTCACGCTGGTGCTGAAGGGCATGATCGGTATTTCCATGCTGCGCTTTCCCCCGGGCACGCGCGGTTCCGAGATCGATGCTGTGGCGCGCCTGGCTCTGTGGAAACATGGCTGCGATTTCGCCCATGGCACCGGCCACGGCGTCGGCTCCTATCTGGCCGTGCACGAGGGCCCGCAGCGCATCGCAAAGACCGGCACTGAAAAGCTGCTGGCAGGCATGATCGTGTCCAACGAGCCGGGCTACTACAAGGAAGGCTCCTACGGCATCCGCATCGAGAACCTCATTCTGGTGACACCGGCCGAGCAGATAGAGGGCGGCGACATCGCCATGCATGGCTTCGAGACACTGACGCTGGCGCCGATCGACACCAGGCTGGTGCGATCCGACCTTTTGACGCGCGACGAACTGCATTGGCTCGACACATACCACGCCCGCGTGCTGGCCGAGATCGGACCGATGCTCGACGGCGAAACGCTGGCCTGGCTGGAAAAAGCAACCGCGCCACTGCCGCACGACCAGAAGATTTGATTTCGGCAAGGCGAGGGGTCAGCTATCGACCCTTGGCTGACCATCAGGAAAATCAGGATTAGCGACGCAACCTCGAAGATGATGAACCAGCAGTGCGGAAGCTGCTTTCATCCGCGCGCGCGTGGGGCTGACCAAATAGAACGCGCCATCAGGAAAGATAGGCTGGTCCCGGAAAACTGCGAGCCGGCCTTCCTTCACGAGATCCCCTGTGTTCGAGATCCACCCCAGCATCACTCCCATGCCCGCAATGGCCGCCTGGGTGGCTTGCACATAGTTGCTGAAGGTCCGATCGCTTTGCCGGTTTCCCGGAAGCCCGACCGCCTCGAAATAGTCGCTCCAGCCGGGCCAGCAATCGTCCTCGGCCTCGACGTGCAGCAAGGTCGCTGTTTCGAGATCGCCAGCACCTAACCGCGCGACGGCTTGCGGACTGCAGACGGGGACAAGGCGCTCACTGAACAGAAGTTCGCTCTCCCCGTCGGTCCATTCGCCGGAACCGTAACGGATGAGCAGGTCGGTTTCGGGAGCAAATCGCGGAACGCCAGACGAGGTTACGACCCGAACCGTCACGTCGGGATGCTGACCGTAGAACGCGGCAAGTCGTGGCATCAGCCAGTACGTGCCAGTGCAGATCGTGCAGGCGACTGTCACGACATTCTGCTCTAGCCTTTCCATCGCCTTGATCTGATCTAAGGCCCGTTCGATCTGATCTAACCCGTTCGACACCGCCCGAAACAGGATCTGCCCGGCTTCCGTCAAGGCGGCTGGCCGCAAACGACGATCCAGCAGCTTTGCGCCGATATGATCCTCAAGGCTTTTCAAAGCCTGGCTGACGGCGGGTTGCGTGACATTCAGCTCGGCGGCGGCGTTCTGCACCCCTCCCGTGCGAAGCACGACTTCGAGAGTGGTGAGAAGACGGAGCGGTGGCAGGTCGCGGCGCATCACATAATCCCAAACTTATACTAGATCAATTTTTTCGGTCTTCTAAGACTTTGATAATGCGGTATTTTCTTCAATAAAAAGCGCAGGCCTGTCCTTGGACATCGACCACAACATAAATCTTACTGCAATCGCGAGGAAAAATGAACGCCCCTACCTCAGACACAGAATTGAGCGCAGAAAAGATACAGTCTCTGCGGGTCGATTTGGCAGCGGCTTTTCGTCTGACCGCTCAGTTCGATTGGCATGAGTCCGTCGGCAACCACTTCAGCGCCGCCGTTTCCTCTGACGGAACGCGATTTCTCATGAACCCACGCTGGCACCACTTCGGGGCAATCCGCGCGAGCGACCTCTTGCTCCTCGACGCGGAAGACAGGGATGTGATGACGCGGCCGGACGCGCCTGATCCATCCGCCTGGACGATTCACGGGTCGGTGCATCACCGGCGTCCCGAGGTCCGTGTGATGCTGCATTGCCATCCACCCTATGCCACGGCGCTAGCTAGCTTGAAGGATCCCGACATAAAGCCCATTGACCAGAACACGGCTCGTTTCTTCGGGAAACTCGGGGTGGACCTTGGCTTCGGCGGGATTGCTGACGATGCGGCCGAGGGCCAGCGGCTGGCTGCGGCCTTCGGAAACAAGAGCGTGCTCATCATGGGAAATCATGGCGTCACCGTCACCGGCCACACTGTCGCGGAGGCGTTCGAGGAACTGTATTTCGTGGAGCGGGCGGCAAATATCCTCGTCCTCGCCTATTCGACGGGGCAACCGCTCAATGTGATGTCCGACGATCTGGCGCAGAAAACAGCGGATGGCTGGCTGCCCTACAACGACCAGGCTTTCGCGCATTTCGACTATCTCAAGCGGCAGCTCGATAAGATCGATCCCTCTTACCGTGACTGACGGGGCCGCCACCAAATCGACGAGCATGGAGAGCTGAAGTGACGAAAATTGAGGTATTGTTCTTCGATGTTTTGGGAACCGTTGTCGATTGGCGCGGCAGCATAGCGGCGGAGGTGAGTTCCTTTCTGAAGCGCCATGACACCTTGCATATCGACGCTGGTGCCTTTGCCGATGCTTGGGTCGGACGCTATGACGCATCGGTTGAAGCCGTTCGCTGCGGTCATCGCCCCTTTGTTCCGCTCGATCTGCTCAACATGGAGAACCTGGAAGCGTGCCTGAAAGGGTTCGGGTTGACGCCATCAGCTTTACCGAGCGCGGAACTTGAAAACCTCAATATGGCTTGGCATCGCCTCAAGCCGTGGCCGGATTCGGTGGAGGGCCTTTCCAGATTGAAGGAACGTTTCATCGTCGCACCACTGTCCGATGGGAACACCCGACTTCTGGTGGACATGGCAAAACACGCCGGGCTGCCATGGGATACGATCCTCGGCGCTGATGTCTCCGAGGCCTATAAGCCGATGCCGCAGGTGTATCTTCGTGCCTGCGAGTTGCTGGGCGTGGAGCCGGATAGGGCGATGCTGATTGCCGCCCACGACTACGATCTGGACGCCGCGCGTCGATGCGGATTGAAAACGGCGTATGTCGTTCGCGTAAATGCGAATGACCCGTCGAAGGCTGCCGTTGTCAAACCGCTCGATGGCTGGGAATACATGGCAAGCGACCTGATCGAACTCGCTGCGATTCTGAAGTAGATTGCGGGGGCCGCTCCGGTAGCCGGTAGCAAAAGGCCGCGTCGTCCGCGGCAGGAAACCACCCATAGACGACGTGCCGCATATCATGAATCGCCTGATTTTTGAAAACCGGCGCGTGTGTTCTCAGCCGCATCGGTCTGGCTACCCGACGAACTGTCGGGCGAGGATCAGCACGGCGGCACCGGCCGGAGACCAGCACCCTGAGTGCGAAGCGGACTTTGGCTTGTGCTACCCAAACAGCTGCGCGAAGGACATCACCCAGACGATGCCAATCTGCAGGGAATGGCCTGTAGCCTTATTGCTGCCGACCGGCTTTCTGCAACAGATGCGCCATCTCATCTGCCCGATGTGGATTGCGCAGCCTGAGCGGCGCCAAGGCATCGCCTGAAGGGTTTTCCATTTCCCGCATCAGCTCAACGCAAGATCCAGCCTCCGGCAGGCGGCCGAGCGAAGCGTAGCAGCAGGCGAGTGTTTCGTGGGTAGGGCGCCATGCGGGAGCGATCTTGCGCGCCTTGATGGCTGCGGCAAGACCCTCGTTTGCCTGTCCTGCAAACAAGTAGGCGAGCGCCAGAACATTGAACCAGACGAAGTTCTGAGGATCGTAAGGATTCAACATAAGGCCTTGTTCGAGCGGCGCTATCGCTTCGGATGCGCTGCCACGAAAAAACTGTCCCATCCCCAACACCAGATGACCAAGGGCGAAGCTTGGGCTGATTTCGATCGCCTTTTCCGCGGCAAGAACGGCCTGTTCCGGTGCATTGGCGTAGATGCTGCAGATGGCCAGCGCGTAGTGCGAATAGGGATTCTTCTCGTCGAGCCGAACCGCCTTCAAGGCTGCATCCAGGCCCTCCCGGATATCCTGTTCCGGTTTGTCGCTCCAGCCGTAAGCGACGATGCCGGCGCTCACCCGGCCGAGCCAGAGATGGGCCTCTGCGAGTTCTGGATCGAGCCTGCATGCCTCCCGGAACAGCTTGCGGGCACTCAAGTGAGTTTGACGGCCGACGTGGTGGAAATGCCAGGTACCTTGCCGCACCAGGTCCCAGGCCGTCGCATTTCCGCTGCTGCGTGCAGTGGCTGGAAGCGATTCCGTCTTGAGAAGTTCGGGCTCGATCGCGCCGGCCACCCGCTCGGCTATGGCATCCTGGACGGCGAACGCCTCCGTCAGTTCCATCTCGTATCGTTCGGCCCAGATCTGATTGGCCGAGGCCGCATCGACCAATTGCGTCGAGACCCGGATGTGCTGGCCGGACCGGCGCATGCTGCCTTCCAGCACATAACGGACGCCAAGCTCGCGGGCCACCTGTTTGGAGTCGACTGGCTTGTCCTTGTAGACGAAGCTGGAATTGCGGCCGATCACCCGGAACCAGCGGAACTTCGTCAGTGCTGTGATGATGTCCTCCGTGATGCCGTCAGCCAGATAGGCCTGTTCCCTGTCGCCGCTGACATTGGCGAACGGCAAGACCGCGATGGACGGTCTTTCGGTGAGTCCCGCCGGCTGGCCGGGACTTGAGAGGACGCCGTCTGCAGCGCCATCCAGGACACGAACGCTGCCGGCGAAACGATATCCGGTGCGCGGAATCGTGGCGATCCACGCGCTGCCGTCCGGCTGTGGCCCGAGCAGCTTACGCAAGGCGGCAATCTGCACAGAGAGATTGCTTTCTTCGACAACGGCATCGGGCCAAGCCGCTTCCATGAGTGCCGTCTTGCTCAGCACTTGCGTCGGTGCCTCCAGCAGGGCTTGAAGCAACGACAAGCCTTTTTGCCCGAGCGCGACTGGGCGGCCGTCGCGAACAAGCGCCCCGCGCAGCATGTCGAGCACGAACGGGCCGAATGCTAAGCATCGCGGTGCTGCGACATTCCGCTTATCGGCTTCGGAAGAATTCGAAACTTTTCGCCTCCCCTTTAAGGACTTCGGCCGGACGCGTGTGGTCATTTTGGCCGCTCTTCGGACAAACTAACATAAACGGAGGTCGAAATGACGATGTTGAAGCAACCGTCCGGAACGGACAGTGTGGCGCCCAGCGGCGGAAAGGCTGTAATCGTCGGGGGTGGCGAGGCTTATCGGGCCGAACAGGGCTCGGACTATCTGCCGGGAATAAGTGCTGAGACCGTCGGCGCGAAGGCGCTTTGGCTGGGCGTCGTCACGATGCCTCCGGGGAAACGGACCAAGGCCCACGTCCACGCGCGCCACGAAACAGCATTTTATATGCTGAGCGGAGACGAACTGGAGATGTGGAGCGGGGACGACCTGCAATTTCGGGACGTCGTGCATCCCGGCGACTATCTCTATATTCCCGCCAACGTGCTCCACGTCGCCATGAATAGGGCAAGCAAGCCGGCCATCTTTATCGGCGCCCGCAACGAACCGACCGCTCAGGAAAGCGTCGTCCTGTTCCCGGAGATGGACGGGAGGATACCGTAGAAAGGCGACCTTCCAGGAATGATTGGCGGGGCGCCCTTCAACCGAACATTCCGCCAACCGAGTGCCCGCCAGATCAGGACCATATCTATCGCCCTGGCACGGGTCGCCGACGGATTTCGCATTGAAACCCGTTGAAGACACATGGCGGGTGCAGGATGACGGTCGTGTCGGCACAAGGTCTGGCGTGGTGGAACGAGAAGGCAGAACGTGGGCGAAACCGACGAGCGGCTGCTGGCGCTGATCGCTCAGAACAATGCGGCTGCGGTGGAAGCCATGGTCGAGCGCAAGCTGCCGCGGCTGATCCGTCTCGCCACGCGAATGCTGGGCGACCGCGGCGAGGCCGAGGATGTCGCGCAGGAGACCTTCTTGCGCATCTGGCGGGCGGCTCCGGGCTGGCGCGCCGGCGAGGCGAAGTTCGACACCTGGCTGCATCGCGTCGCACTCAATCTCTGCTACGACCGGCTGCGCAGGCGGGAGACGCCGGTGGCGGAACTTCCCGATCGCCCCGACGAACGCCCAAGCGCAGAAGCGGATATGCTCGCAGCCGACGATCAGCACCAGGTGCGGCGCGCGCTGGCCGAGTTGCCGGAGCGCCAGCGCGAGGCGATCGTGCTGCAGTATTATCAGGAGCTTTCGAACAGCGATGCGGCAGAGGTCATGGGGATCAGCATCGAGGCATTGGAAAGCCTGTTGTCGCGGGCGCGGCGGCAGCTGCGCTCCAGGCTCGGACGAGACAGGGACGAAATGACATGACTCCAGAGAGGTTTTCCGAGCTCGTTGCCGCCTATGGCGGGTCGCCGCAGCGCTGGCCTGAAAACGAGCGCGCGGCGGCGCTGGACTTCATCGCCGCCAATCCGGTGCAAGCCGAAGTCGCACTTGCCCCGGCGGCGGAGCTCGACGATCTGCTGTCGCGCCATCGCGTCGCAGCTCCGGACGGCGCGCTCGCGCGAAGGATCATCGCTACGGCGCCGCATGCGCTGTGGCGCCGCACACGGCTCATCTGGCGGTGTGCCGGATTGGCCGGCATTGGACTGGCGGGCGCGCTGGCCGGTGTGCTGGCAGTCGCCGTGCTGTTGTCACTCAACAGCGCCCCTGACGATGGCGACGCCTATGCGCTGACCGCATTCGGCGACATGCAGGGGGACGTGCAATGAGCGAACGCAGCATCAGGATCCTGCTTGCCGTCTCGCTGGCGCTGAACATCTTCGTGCTCGGCGCCGCCGCCGGCGCTGGCTATATGTGGCGCACGCAGGGGGCGCAGCGCGACGGGGCGGGCGACCAGCGCGGCCTGCGCTTCGCCGCGGCCGGCCTGTCGCCCGAGCAGCGCAAGGCGTTCCGCCAGACACTCGCCGATGCCCGGCGCCAGTCGGCTGCCGACATCGAAGCGGCTCGGGCCGGCCGCGAGCAGGTCGCGCGCCTGATCAAGGCCGAGCCGATCGACGCAGCGGCTGTCAGTGAGACGCTCGCCTCGGTCCGGCAAGCCGATATGGCGCTGCGCGGCCGGCTCGAACAGGCAATCGTGAGCTTCGCGACGACACTGACGCCAGCCGACAGGGCGCGGCTTGTCGACGGCCTGCGCGGCCGCAGCAACATGCTGCGCCGAGCGGACGAAAAATAGAGCTGAAAAGAGGGACGGATTCCGGTCACTGCCGCGTTGAAGCCTCTGAAAGCAATGCTGACGGAGGCACGATTGGCACGTCCGAGCGAGGTCGCGGTTGCGCTCAACCGCTTCGGCCTGGGCGCCCGGCCCGACGACGAGACACCGGCCGACCCGAAATCCTGGTTGATAGCGCAGTTCGAAGACTACGATGCAAACCCAGCCGTCTTTTCCGGCGCGCAGGACTCGGCCACACTCGGTGACGGCTACGCCGAGGCGAAGCTCGAGGCCAAGGACGCCGATGGGGCCGCAAAGATGGCCGCCCGCAAGGCGGCGCGCCAGGAGGCTCAAGCGCTCTATCGCGACGAGGTCGACATGCGAGCACGCGCAGCGCTCGCAACATCGACCCCCTTCGTGGAACGGCTCGTGCATTTCTGGTCGAACCATTTCGCCATCTCGGCGGAGAAACCGCAGGTGACCCTGATCGCCGGCGCCTTCGAGCGCGAGGCGATCCGCCCACATGTGCTCGGCCGCTTCGAGGATATGCTACTCGCCGCGGAGCGCCACCCGGCGATGCTGCTCTATCTCGACCAGGTGCGCTCGATCGGTCCCAACTCGAGATTTGCCAACCGCGCAGCAAAACGCAACGCCAAGCGCAAACCCGGCATCAACGAGAACCTGGCCCGCGAAATCATGGAACTGCACACACTCGGTGCACGCTCCGGCTACAGCCAGGCCGACGTGACCGAATTGGCGCTGGCGCTGACCGGTTTCAGCACCGGACGCGCCAGAGAGCGGGGCCAGGCCGGCGCCTTCACCTTTCGACCTGGGCTGCACGAACCAGGCCAACGCACGATCATGGGCAAGACCTACGACCAGGGCGGCGACAAACAGGCGCTCGCCGTGCTCGGCGACCTCGCGGCGGCCGAGGCGACCGCAATGCATATCGCCGCCAAGCTGGCGCGCCACTTCATCGCCGACGAGCCGCCGGCAGCGGTCGTGACACGGCTCGCCGAAGCCTTTCGCCGGTCGAACGGCGATCTCGTCGCCGTCTACCGCGCGCTCATCGACAGTCCAGAAGCCTGGCAACCGGCGGCCGCGAAGTTCAAGACGCCGTGGGAATGGACGATCTCGGCGCTGCGCGGGCTGGGCCGCGGCGACATCGGCAAGCCGCGTTTGGCGCAACTGCTCAACCAACTCGGCCAACCGGTATGGCGGCCGCGTTCGCCGGCCGGCTATGACGACGTTGCCGGGAGCTGGGCCGCGCCCGACGCACTGGTCCGCCGGGTCGAGGCGGCGCAGCGCCTCGCCGCACAGAGTGGCGACATCGATCCGCGAGATCTCGCGCAAAAACTCTTTGCCGGCTCGCTCAGCGAGCTGACGATGGCCGAGATCGACCGCGCCGAGAGCCGGCGCACCGGCATCGCGCTGCTGCTCGTGTCGCCAGACTTCCAGCGAAGATGACTTTCAGAGGAGATGACCAAGATGAAACGCCGTCAATTCCTCACTCTCGCCGGCGCCGGCCTCGGCTCGATGCTGATCGCGCCGCGCATCGTCTTCGCCAATGTGGAAACCGACCGCCGCTTCGTTTTCATCATCCAGCGCGGCGCCGCGGACGGGCTGAACACGATCATTCCCCAAGGACGCAGCGAGCGTCGGCCGCACCGCCGCGGGCTTCCTCTCCAAGGCCGACGGACCGCGCGTTGCCATGATCGAAACCAGCGGCTGGGACACGCATAGCGGCCAGCAAGCCAGGCTGGCCAACCAGCTCAGAGCGCTCGACGCGCTCATCGATGCGTTGCACGTTGGGCTCGGCGATATCTGGAAGGATACGACCGTGCTGGTCGCCACTGAGTTCGGCCGCACTGCCGCCGTCAACGGCACTGGCGGCACCGACCACGGTACCGCATCGGCCGCGATGATCGCTGGTGGAGCGGTGAATGGCGGGCGGGTGCTGGCCGAATGGCCGGGACTGTCTACCGGTGCGCTCTACCAAGGACGCGACCTCGCACCGACGCTCGACCTCGACGCGCTGATTGCGGTGACGGCCGCCGAAACGTTTGGTCTCGATCCGGAAGAGACGATGCGCACGCTCTTTGCAGGAGGTCGATTTGACCCGGCGATCTCCGACATCATGCGCAAGTAGGACTGGCGTACTCAGCCGGTCTGGTTAACCGACGAACTGGCGGGCGAGGACCAGCACAGCGGCGCCGGCCAAAAACATCGCCATAAGCCCGCTGCGCATCGAGACCAGCCCGGCGACGATCAATGCCGCCCATTCCGCCGGCCCGGCGCCAAGCGCCGCGGGCGCCACCAGCGTCGTCAGCACCGCGGCAGGCACGGCGTTTAGCCCGGCCTCGACGCGCGGATGGATGTTTTCGAAGCGCGAGATCACCAGATGGCCGCCGATGCGGGTCAGATAGGTGGCGATCGCACCGGCGATGATGATCCACAAGGTTGTGCTCATGGCCGCGCCTCCACACCACTGTGGTGCGGCGGCAGGATGACCGCGAGCAGCACGCCGGCTACGGCGCCAATGGAGACGTGCCAGGGCGAGCCTACCGTCTTGTAGGCGATGATGGAGGCAGCAGCACTGGCGACGACCACCGGCAGCCACAGTGGCCGTTTGCGAAAGCTCATGACCAGTCCGAGAAAATAGATCGGCAGCAGGAAATCGATGCCCAGCGCATGCGTATCGGGAATGAGCTTGCCGAACAACGCGCCGAGCGCGCTTTCGGTTACCCAGAACACATAGACCGGCAGGCCAAGCCCCATGTACCAGGAGAAGCCGACCGTCTCGCCGGCCTCCGCCTTACGCTCAGCCACCGCGAACTGCGGATCGGTGAGCAGGAAATAGCCTACCGCTTGCTGGACCAGCGGCCAGTGCGCGATGCGCCGGCCGATACCGGCGGAATAAAGCACATGGCGGAAATTCACGGCGAAGATCGACAGCACGATCAGCCATGGCGCGACATGCTGCCCGAACAATTCGATGCCGACCATCTGGCTGGCGCCGCCGTAAACCATGGCGCTCATCAGGACGGCTTCGAGCACCGAAAAACCATTGTCGACGGCAAGCGCCCCGAACAGCAGCCCGAACGGCGCCGCCGCCACCACGATGGGCATCGAGAGCCGCACGCCTTGCCAGAAATCGCTTTTCGCGCGGTTTTCGGAGATTGCTTCCGCCGACATCAGCCACTCCTTGGGGATCATTCCTAGGGAACGGTCGTATGTAGGGAGCGCCGCTTGCCTTGTCACACCAATTCGCTTGAGCCAATGATCAGCGGAAATGATCGCCGCAGCCGTGTTGCACGTTCAGGCCTGCGCATCGGTCCGGAGCTAGTCTACCGGGATCTTGCCTTCGATCACCCTGCCCCAGTCGAGCAGCGGCCTGGCGCGCAAAGTGAAATCGACGAGCTCGTCGACCAATGCCGGCCCGTGGATTCCCGCCGGGTCGATTTCGTGCCGGACGGCGAAATGCCGGTTGCGGATGGCCGCCGCGAGATCGGCCTCCGTAACATGCTCGAAGCCGCGTGGCGCTCGCTTCATGCAGCCTTCCGCATCGAGTTCGAGACGGTTTTGCTTCAGCGCCTTGATCAGCGCCCGGAATTCACCCGGCCGCGTCGCGATGGCGTTGCGCATCGCCAGCAAAAGCGGCGGTCCGGGCTGCCACCAGGCAACGCCGGCAAAGCAGCGCTCAAGCCCGATATGGACGAAGAACACGCCCTGTTCCATCTTGGTGCCGTCGGGCGAAAGGATTGCCGACAGATGCCGGTTGTAGGGTCGTTTGTCCCTGGCGAAACGCACGTCGCGATTGATCCGGAACAGCGACTTCTTGCGATCGCCGCGCAAACCCAACCCCGCTTCCGCGAAACGCTCGGACAGCGTTTCGACCAGATCGCCGAAGGGGTCGCGCAACTCGCGTTCGAAGAGGTCGCGGTTTTCCAGAAACCACTCCCGGCTCTGATGAAAATCGAGTGCCTTGAGGAAGGGAATAGCCTTTTGGCCGAAACCGTTAAATGCCACCGTCACGCCTTGCCGATCCGCGCCAACCACGCATTTTCGTCGATCACCTCGACGCCGAGTTCGGCAGCGAGCTTGAGCTTGGAACCAGCACCGGGTCCGGCAACGACGAGATCGGTCTTCTTCGATACCGAGCCGGCGACCTTGGCGCCGAGCTTTTCGGCCATCGCCTTGGCCTCGTCGCGCGACATTTTCTCCAGCGCGCCGGTGAAGACCACCGTCTTGCCGGAGACCGGCGACGACACGCCACCGACTGGCTCCTCGTCGAGCACTGTTACTTCCGCCAGCAATGCATCGAGCGCCTGCCGGTTATGGTCTTCGGCGAAGAAATCGACCACCGCTTCGGCAACGATCGAGCCGATGCCGTTGATGCCGTTCAACTCCTGCCAGGCAGCGTTGCCAGGGTCACCCTTGCCGGCCGGCATGACGGCGTTTTGCCCGGCTTCGCGGAAAGCGGCAAAGGAAAGGAAATGGCGGGCCAGCCGCTTGGCGTTGGTCTCGCCGATGTGGCGGATGCCGAGCGCATGGAGGAAGCGCGAGAACTCGACCTGCCGCCGATCGTCGATTGCCGCGAACAGCTTGCGTACCGAGGTCGCGCCGAAACCGTCGACATTCTCGAGCTTGGTCAGCGATTCTGCCTGCCGTGCCTTCAGGGTGAAGATGTCGGCCGGCGAATAGATGCGTAGTGACGGATCCTCGGCATGGAAGAAGAACTCAATCTGCTTCTCACCGAGCCCCTCGATGTCAAAAGCACCTCGAGACACGAAATGGCGCAGACGCTCCACCGCTTGCGCAGGGCAGATCAATCCGCCGGTGCAGCGCCTGACGGCTTCACCCTCCTCGCGCACGGCGTGGCTGCCGCAGGCCGGGCAAAGCACTGGGAAAGCATATGGCATACTGTCGGGCGGCCGCTTTTCCATGACCACGTCGATGACCTGCGGGATGACATCGCCAGCACGCTGGATGCTCACCGTGTCGCCGATGCGAATGTCGCGGCCTTCGCGGATCGGCTGGCCGTTGTTGCCGATGCCCTTGATGTAGTCCTCATTGTGCAGCGTTGCATTGGTCACCACGACGCCTCCGACCGTCACCGGCACCAGCCGCGCCACCGGCGTCAGCGCGCCGGTGCGGCCGACCTGGATGTCGATGCCGGTCAGGATCGTGGTCGCCTTCTCGGCCGGGAATTTGTGCGCGATCGCCCAGCGCGGCGAGCGTGAGACGAAGCCCAGCCGCTGCTGCAGCGCGAGGCTGTTCACCTTGTAGACGACGCCGTCGATGTCGTAGCCGAGCGTCGCCCGGTTGGATTCGATCAGCCGGTATTGTTCGAGCAGCCCCTCGACGCTGTCGAACAGCTTCATCAGCGGATTGACCCTGAAGCCGAAACGCTCGAACGCGGCCACCATGCCCATCTGCGTGTCGGCGGGCATGGCGCTCACCGCGCCCCAGGTATAGGCAAAAAACCGCAGCGGCCGGCCGGCGGTGATAGAAGTATCGAGCTGGCGCAAGGAGCCTGCCGCCGAGTTGCGCGGATTGGCAAAAACCTGCTTTCCGGCCTCGGCATTGCGGCGATTGAGTTCGGCGAAATCAGTGAGGCGCATATAGACCTCGCCCCGCACTTCCAATACTTCGGGAAAGTCCCCCGAAAGCACATTGGGAATCTCGGCGATGGTGCGGGCGTTGGCCGTCACATCCTCGCCGACCTGACCGTTGCCACGCGTTGCCGCCGTCACCAGCCGTCCGGCCTCGTAGCGCAGCGACAGCGACAGGCCGTCGATCTTCGGCTCGGCCGTCATGGCCAGCGGCGCGTCGGCGCCGAGCCTGAGGAAGCGGCGGATGCGGCCGACGAAATCGATCACGTCCGCTTCGGCAAAAGCGTTGTCGAGCGACAGCATCGGAATGGCATGGACGATCTTGCGGAATTTTTCCGAGACCGCCGCGCCGACTTTCCGAGACGGCGAATCCTCGCGCACAAGGGCGGGAAACCGCTGCTCGATGGCGAGGTTGCGCCGACGCAGCGTATCGTAGGCCGCGTCCGAAATCGTCGGTGCGTCCTCGGCGTGGTATCGCTGGTCGTGACCGGCGATTTCCTCGGCCAGCCGCTTCAGTTCGCTGGCTGCTTCGCTTTCGCTGAGCGAATCGACTGGTTTATCGGACATGCACTGCTCCTCGACGCTTGACCCGGAGACCGGAACGATTTTCGGGGTCATGCGCAAAAATCAACTTGCTTCAGCGTCCCGCGTCCGAAAGGACGCGCGGCGCTGTAGTGGTGGCGCGTCACAATAGATCAGGATTTTGGGAAAATCATTCCTGAGCAGCAGGATGGAGCCACATCCTGACTCGATCCACAACGCCAAGGATGAGCTCTGCTATGCTGCGGTGTTTTCGCGAAGCAGCCGCTCCGCAGCCGCACGCGCCTCGTCGGTGATGGTCGCCCCGGCGAGCATCCGCGCGATCTCTTCCTGGCGTGCCGCGCGGTCCATCTCGGCGATCCCGGTGGCAACACGATCGGCGCCGCCGGATTTGGAGATCAGGAAATGCGTCGCCGCGCGTGCCGCCACTTGCGGCGCGTGCGTAACCGAAAGCACCTGCACGCGCTTCGACAGCCGCGCCAGCCTTTGGCCGATGGCGTCCGCCACCGCGCCGCCAACGCCGGTGTCGATTTCATCGAAGACCAAGGTCGGCGCCGAGCCGCGGTCGGCCAGCGCCACCTTCAGCGCCAGCAGGAACCGCGAAAGCTCGCCACCGGAGGCGACCTTCATCATCGGGCCCGGTCTTGTGCCAGGATTGGTGCGCACCCAGAACTCGACCTGGTCGATGCCGTCTTCCATGCGGCTCTCGGCCTCACTTGCCATCTCGACGATGAAGGCGGCCCGTTCGAGCTTCAGTGCCGGCAGTTCGGCCATCACCGCCCTGGTCAATCCGATCGCCGCCGCATGGCGAAGCGACGAAAGCTGTGCCGCGGCAATGTCGTAGGTCTCGCGCGCGGCGGCGGCTTGCTTCTCCAGCCCGTGCAGGCGCTCCTCGCCGGCGTCGAGATCGGCGAGATCGGCCGCCATCGTGTCGCGCAATTGCGCCAGATCGTCGACCGCCACACTGTGCTTGCGTGAGGCGGCGCGCAGCGAAAACAGCCGCTCCTCGGCCTGTTCCAGCCGCCGCGGATCGTATTCGGTGGCGCGAAGTGCCGCTTCCACGCCCGATTGCGCCGCGTCGAGCGATAGCATCGCTTCGTCAAGCGATTTGACCACGTCGTCGAGCAGGCCTGGCGCCTCGGTCACCTTGCGCTGCAGCCGTCGCAACAGGCTGGCGAGTTGCGGCAGGGGCGAGGACGGTCCCGAGAGCACATCCTGCGCGTCATGGATTTCCGAGGCGATCTTTTCCGCCCGCATCATCGAGGCGCGCAATTCGGCAAGGTCGGCTTCCTCGCCGGGCTGGGGGTCGAGCTTCGTCAATTCGGCGACCGCGGCGCGCAGATAGTCGGCCTCGCGGGCCGCCGCCTCCACCTTGGCGCGGTGCCGCGAAAATTCCTGCTCGCAGGCCCGCCAGTACCGCCATGCCTCGCCGGTCGCCCGGACAGCGCCGAGATGACCGCCGAAGCTGTCCAGCAATTCGCGATGGGCGCCGGGGTCGACCAGGGCACGCTCGTCATGCTGGCCGTGGATCTCGACAAGCGCGTGACCGACGTCGCGCATCAGCGTCACGCTGGAAGGCTGGTCGTTGACGAAGACGCGGGTGCGGCCGTCCGCCGTCTGCACGCGCCGCAGGATGATGTCGCCATCGTCCTCGATGGCGTTGTCGGCAAGCAGCATGCGGGCAGGATGGTTGCGCGGCACGTCGAACACGGCGATGACCTGGCCCTGTGCCGCGCCATGCCGCACCAGCGAAGCGTCACCGCGGGCGCCAAGCGCCAGCGACAGCGCGTCGAGCAGGATGGATTTTCCGGCGCCGGTTTCGCCGGTCAGCACCGAAAGACCGGACGAGAAATCGATGTCCAGCTTCTCGATCAGAACGATATCGCGGATCGACAGTCTGGAAAGCATGGTGGCGCCGCTCAGGCGCCGGTGATCAGCTTCCCGGCCTTGGCGATCCACGAGCCGGCATTCTCGCGCGGCTCGAGCCCACCAGTCTGCAGGAGCTTGTAGGAATCCTTGTACCACACGCTGTCGGGATAGTTGGTGCCGAGCACAGCCGCGGCAGTCTGCGCTTCCGATGTCAGCCCCATCGCATAATATGTTTCGGTAAGGCGCGCGAGCGCTTCCTCGACATGACGCGTGTTGGAATAGGTCTCCACCACGAGGCGGAACCGCTTGACGGCGGCGATATATTCACGGCGCTCGAGATAGTAGCGGCCGATCTGCATCTCCTTGCCGGCGAGCTGGTCGTTGGCGAAGCGGATCTTTTCCTTGGCGTCGTCGACATATTCTGAATCGGGCCAGCGCGTCACCAGATCCTGCATCGTCTGCACGGTCTGACGCGCTTCCTTCTGGTCCTGGGTGACGTCCCTGATTTGCCGGTAGTAGCTCAGCCCGATGATGTACTGGGCATAGGCCGCGTCGTCGGTCGACGGATAGAGCGTGAGATAGCGCTTGGCCGAACCGATCGCCTCGGTATAATTGCCCTGGCGATAGTCGGCAAAGGCGCCCATCACCATCGATTTGCGGGCGTATTCCGAATAGGGATGCTGGCGGTCGACCGCACTGAATTTGCGGCTCGCCTCCTGCAGCCGCCCGGCATTCAGATTGGCGAGGCCCTGATTGTAGAGAACGTCGGCCGGCTCGGTCTGCTCGACATAGGTCGACAGGTCGACATCCTTCTCGGACGACATGCAGGCCGACAGGAACAGCGATGGAACAACCACCGAAAGCGCCAGGAAAACAGCCCGATGCGGCGTTTTCGATTGACCAATTCGCTTGAAGAACATGATTGGATTCCGCCCTTTCGGCGTCATTTCAGTCGTCATTTCGCTCTGGGGCAGCAGGCATAACCATAATCGCCGTGCCCGGCAACGCTATCTCCGGCCAATCGCACATTTTTGTGGCGGCCTGGCGCAGCCTGCACACTTGCGTGATTTCGCCGGCCAATGATGCATTCATGCAACACCGGCCGGCAGCCATAAAACCCGAAAAACGTTAAGAATCAGATCATCCAGGGCGCGTAGACAGGCGCATAGACGGCGCTCATCTCGGCGGTACGACCGCGCTCGCGGCGTGTCGTCTCGACGATCTCGAACGCCGAACGGTCCGACAAAAGGCGGCGCAGCGCTGCCGCATTCAGCCTGTGGCCGCCGCGATAGGAACGGAAGCAGCCAATGAACCGGGCGCCGGCCAGCGCCAGGTCGCCCATGGCGTCCATCGTCTTGTGGCGCACGAACTCGTTGGGATAGCGCAAGCCTCCCATATTGATCACGCGGTTGTCGTCGCCGATCACCAGGGAGTTTTCCAGCGAGGAGCCAAGCGCATAGCCGGCTGCCCACAGCCGCTCGACGTCCTTCATGAAACCAAAGGTACGGGCCCGCGCGATATCGCGGCGAAAAATGTCGGCGTTCATGTCGGATGCGAACAGCTGACGGCCGATCGCTGGACTTTCGAAATCGATCTCGATCTCGAAGCGCGTGCCGTCATAGGGCCTGAACTCCGCCCAGGAGGCACCGTTCTCGATACGAACCGGCTTGACCACACGGATATAGCGGCGCTTGACCGGCAGCGTATCGATGCCCGCCTGGTCGATCGCCTCGACGAACGCCATGGCGCTGCCGTCAAGGATCGGAACCTCATGGCCGTCGATCTCGATGACGACATTGTCGATGCCGAGCCCGAAAAGCGTGGCCATCAGGTGTTCGACGGTGGCGATATGCTCGCCTGCCGGATCGCCGAGCATGGTGCAGAGATCGGTGGCGCCGACCTCGGAAACGAGCGCACGGAACTCCCGGTCTTCGGTTCCATTCGAAAGCTGGAACACGACACCCGTATCAGCGTCTGCCGGCAGGAAATGAACGGTAACGGGATTGCCGCTGTGAACGCCGGTGCCGGTCAGCGTCGCACGCGATTTAAGTGTCGTCTGATAGTCGTGCAAAACAAACCCCATAGCCCATACTGCCTACGTCCGCTTCAATAGCCCAAGGGCGCGGCTCTTTGATCGGCAAGCAGGGCCACTTCCCCGAATCCCAGCTAACCGAAATTGATCGGGGCGAAGATAGTGGTCCAGCAGAAAGTCTCCAAATCACGGTTTCTTACTCTCTGTAACCGCAATCCGAAGCGGATACGGTCTCGTAACTCCCTGTTTTACAAGCACTTTTAACATTAACAGGCAAACAATTTCTTGTCTGCCTGTTAACAACTGTTACGGACCGTTAACAGGTCAGTTGGCCTGGCGGCGCAGGAATGCCGGAATCTCCAGCTGATCGTCTTCCTGGACAGCCCTGCTCTGCGGCGTCAGCCGGCCCTGGTCGTCCAACAGGCCGCGGCGTGGCGCGTAAAGCTGCGGATCCTGGCTGGCAAGGCGGCGCACTTCGGGCGCCGCCTGGCGCAGTTTCGGCTCGCGCGGCTGCGCCGGCTGCAGCCGTGCAGGCTCTTCTTCGCGGCGGGTAAGGCCGTTGGTCAGGCGCTTGAGCAGTCCCATCGGGCCGCTGTTCTCATGGTCGGCCGGGCGGCCCTTGGCTTCCACTTCGGCTTTCACCACTGGCGGAAAGTCCTCGACGCGCGGCATGCGCTGGGGCGCTGCCGGCTGAAGCACTTCACGCTGCGGCGCAGGCTGCATCGCTTGCTGAACCATTGGCTGAACCATCGGCTGCGGCTGCGCCGGCGGCGCCTGGAAGATCTTGCTCTGCGGACGGAAATCTTCCGCCTGGGCAGCCGGCGCGGGACGCGCCATCGCCGCGGCATTCGCCTCGGCAAGCTGGATCGCCTCGGCTACAGGATCGGCGGCGCGTGGCTCGTAGCCGCCCTGCTGGACAGGCGCCGGACGGCTTTCCGTGACCGGAACGGCCGGGCGACTGACCGGCTTTGGCGGAGCCGTGCGGATGGCGATCGGCGCGGCGGCGATTTCAGCCGCCGATTTGTCGATGCCGGTGGCAACCACCGAGACGCGAATGACGCCTTCAAGATCCTCGTCGAACGTCGCACCCAGGATGATGTTGGCTTCCTGGTCGACCTCCTCGCGAATGCGGGTCGCCGCCTCGTCGACTTCGAAGAGGGTCAGGTCGCGGCCGCCGGTAATCGAGATCAACAGGCCCTTGGCGCCCTTCATCGAGGTCTCGTCGAGCAGCGGGTTGGCGATCGCGGCTTCGGCGGCGGCCATGGCGCGGCCCTCGCCGGAAGCCTCGCCCGTCCCCATCATCGCCTTGCCCATCTCGCGCATGACCGAGCGGACGTCGGCGAAGTCGAGGTTGATCAACCCTTCCTTGACCATCAGGTCGGTGATGCAGGCGACGCCGGAATAGAGCACCTGGTCGGCCATGGCGAAAGCGTCGGCGAAGGTCGTCTTGTCATTGGCCAGCCGGAACAGGTTCTGGTTGGGGATGACGATGAGGGTGTCGACGCATTTCTGCAATTCCTCGATGCCCAGATCCGCCGTCTTCATGCGGCGCTGGCCTTCGAAATGGAACGGCTTGGTGACGACGCCGACGGTGAGGATCCCCTTTTCGCGGGCTGCACGTGCAACGACCGGCGCGGCCCCCGTGCCGGTGCCGCCGCCCATGCCGGCAGTGACGAAGCACATATGGGTGTTGGAGAGATGATCGACGATCTCGTCGATGCATTCCTCCGCCGCCGCGCGTCCGACTTCCGGCTGCGATCCCGCACCCAGGCCCTCGGTGACATGCGCGCCGAGCTGGATCAGGCGGTCCGCCTTGGACATGGTCAGCGCCTGCGCGTCGGTATTGGCGACCACGAACTCGACGCCGCGCAAGCCGGCGGTGATCATGTTGTTGACGGCATTGCCGCCGCCGCCGCCGACACCGAACACGGTGATACGTGGCTTGAGCTCGGTGATATCCGGCTTCTGCAGATTGATGGTCATTGTCTCCGTCCTTTGCCTTTCCCGCCGCTTCGCCGCTGCGGCCGCCTATGGGGCTGTCCCCGTCAATTTAAAAACTGTCTCTCAACCACTGACTCATTCGATGCAGTTTTCCGCCCGTTCCGGTCATCCTGAGACCAGAAATTCCTTTCGCCGGATGGCTCTCGAAATTCGCCATCTGCGGGTAGATCAGAAGCCCCACCGGCGTCGAGAAAGCCGGCCCCTTGGCCGCCTCGGGCAAGCCCGCCACACCGAGCGGACGGCCGATGCGCACATTGCGTCCGAGAATGCGGCGCGCTGCCTCGGGCAGGCCGGAAAGCTGGCTGGCGCCGCCGGTCAGCACGACGCGCTTGCCGACGGCGTTGCCGTAGCCGGACCTGTTCAGCCGGTCGCGCAACAGTTCGAGCGTCTCGTCGATGCGTGCGCGGATAATGCGCGTCATCACCGAACGCGGTATCTGCAGCGGCACCTCGCCATCCTCGCCGATCGGCTGTATCGAGACCAGGTCGCGGTCGTCCGAACTGCCGGGCAGCGCCGATCCATGCATCACTTTCAGCCTCTCGGCGGCGTCGAGCGAGGTCGACAGGCCCTTGGCCATGTCCAGCGTGACGTGGTTGCCGCCGATGGCGATGGCGTCGCCATGGACGAATTTGCCTTCCGAAAACACCGAGATCGTCGTGGTGCCGCCACCCATGTCGATGCAGGCTGCACCCATTTCGAGTTCGTCGTCGACCAGTGCGGCAAGCCCGCTGGCGTAGGGCGTCGCCACCATGCGCTCGACCGACAGGTGCGAACGGTTGATGCAAAGCTCCAGATTGCGCAACGGCGCCGCGTCACCCGTCAGCACATGCATGTGGACGCCGAGCTGGTCGCCGACCATGCCGCGCGGATCACGCACGCCGCGCTCGGCGTCCAGCGAAAAGCCGACGGGAAGCGAATGGATCACCTCGCGCTCGGCCCGCAGCGCCTGCTTGGCGCCGGCGGCAAGCACACGCTTGATGTCGGCCTCGTCGGCCTCATGGCCGCCGAGATTGATGGTTGCCGAGAAGCTTTCGCTCTTCAGCCGGCCCGCCGTCATGTTGACGATCAGTGAATCGACGGTCAGGCCAGCCATGCGCTCGGCGGCATCGACGGCAAGACGGATGGCGTGCTCGGCCCTGTCGAGATCGATGACGACACCCGATTTCACGCCTTGCGATTTCTGGTGGCCGATGCCGATCACCTGGATGCGATGCGAGCGTCCGCGCAGCAGCATGCCGTCCTCGCGCGGCTTGAGCTTGGCCACGACGCAGCAGACCTTGCTCGAACCGACATCCAGCACTGTCATGATGCCGGACCGGCGCGACGAGGCATCGCTGTTGCCGCCAAGCCAGCTCATATCTTCGTCTCCGCTTTGCGCTTCGGCATTTTCGGCTTTTCATTGAGCGCAGCCTCGCGCTGCGTCGCCGCTTCCGGCGTCAACTGGACGACGAGGCGATCGGAAAGGCGCATGTCGACGGCGGCGATGTCGCGCGTCAGCAGCCCGTTCTCGCGGTCCATCCTGACCAGATCGGCGATCGCCTGGTCCTCGCCATCCTCGGGAAGCTTGACGGTGATGCCGTTCTCCAGCTTCAAGTCCCAACGCCGTTCGCCGATGCGGATATAGCCTTTGACCCGCGCGGCAAGCTCTGGGTATTTTTTGATCCTGGCCAGGAAATCGGGCGCTTTGGCCGGCGCGCCGGTGCCGATGATCAACGGCAGCAGCGACTGCCTGCCGCCGGAGAATGGCGCGATCACGGCGCCGGACCGTTCGATGACGGAAAGCTCGCTGCCCTGCTGCCAGAGCGCAAAGGGCTCACGCTCCTCGATGCGCACCTCCAGCGTGTGCGGATAGACCTTGCGCACCGCCGCAACCTCGACCCAGGGCAGCGTGGTTATGCGTTCCCGCGCGGCTTCGGCGTCGAAGCCGATCAGCGACGTCCAGCCATCGAGCTGCATCCTGTCGAGAATGTCGATCTCGGAGGTTGCGCGGTTGCCGACGACCTTGATCTGGTCGACGGCGAAGCCGGTGCGGGCGGTGATGCCCTGGACGATGCCGTCGACATGTCCACCGAGATAGGCGCCATAGGCACTGCCCGATACGAGCAGCGCCGCCGACAACATGGCTGCGGAAAAAGGCGGCGCCTCGAAGTCGTCCTCGCCCAGACGCGCCAGCACGCGCGCCGGCCGGCGAAGCAGACGCGGCAGCACGAAATGGTCGAACGAAACACCGAACAGCGTCGGCCCGGCCGCGCCATTCCCCTTGCCCTGTCCCCACTTCAACGCAGACACGAAGCGTCCTCCACCATCCAACTCAACAAATCGCCGAACGAGTGTCCCGCCTGCGCGGCGATTTCAGGCACCAAGGATGTCGGCGTCATGCCCGGCTGAGTGTTGACCTCGAGCCAGACAATTTCGCCGTTCTCGGAGTGTCGATCATCATAACGGAAGTCCGACCGGGAAACGCCCCGGCAGCCGATAGCTTGGTGAGCCTTGAGCGTCAGTGTCTGTATTTTTTGGTAAATATTCGGTGAAATTTTTGCAGGGCATTCGTGTTTTGATCCGCCCGCGACGTATTTTGAATCATAGTCGTAGAAGGAATGGCCGGTCGGGATGATCTCGCAGACGCCGAGCGCCACATCGCCCATCACCGCGCAGGTCAATTCCCGCCCGTGCACGTATCGTTCCACCATGACGGTATCGCCATACTTCCAGTCGGACGAACCGATGACCTGCGGCGGATGCGACTGACCTTCGTGCACGATGACGACGCCGAAGCTCGACCCCTCGTTGACCGGCTTGACGACATAGGGCGGCTTCATCGGATGCTTGTTCTGGATGGCGAAGCGATTGACCACCTTCGATTCGGCAACCGGGATGCCGACAGACTTGGCGATCTTCTTGGCTTGTTCCTTGTTCATGGCAAGCGCCGAGGCGAGCACGCCGGAATGGGTGTAGGGGACGGCAAGATATTCGAGGATGCCCTGTATGGTGCCGTCCTCGCCGAAAGGGCCATGCAGCGCATTGAAGGCAACATCAGGCTTGAGCTCAGCCAGCACCGATCCGACATCGCGCGAGACGTCGACGCGAGTGACCTGGTAGCCTTCCTTCTCGAGCGCATCAGCACAGGCTTTCCCCGAAGACAAAGACACGGGCCGCTCGGACGAGAACCCACCCAGAAGGACGGCCACGTGCTTGCTTTTCATTTCCCGTCATTCCCTCTCACGGCGGGCCCTTTCACGGCGGGTCTGCATCTCACATGCCCCGGAAAGGGCCGCACACTCAAACGCTCGGAGCAGTCCCTGCTCTCATGGTTCCGCAACATCGAGTCCCCGAGCCTCCCGGCAGGTTGCCCCTGACGGAAAAACGCTGGCAACGCGTCGAAACGACTCAAATCAGGAAACGCTTCAGGGCAGAGAATCAGAGAGTTGATTCACTGGCAAGTCCTTACGATTCCGAGAGATTCACTTTCGGCAAAAACGGCAGCGAAAACTGTGTTGTGAGTCTTTAGAGCAACTGTCCGAGGAACTCCTGGACCTCGTGCCCCGGCCGGAAATTGCCGATGCGCTTGATTTCCCAATGCAGCCGGATGCCCGACTTTTCGAGCACACGCGTGCGCACCGTCTCGCCGAGATATTCGAGGTCGTAGCCGGTCGCGGTTCCCGTGTTGATCATGAAGTTGCAATGCATCGGCGACATCTGCGCGCCTCCGATCATCAGCCCCCGACAACCCGCTCTGTCGATCTCCTTCCAGGCCGAGGAGCCCTCCGGATTCTTGAAGGTCGAGCCGCCGGTCTTTTCCCGGATCGGCTGCACGGTCTCGCGATGATGCTGGACGGCGTCCATCGCCGCCTGGATCGCGGCCTTGTCTGCCAAAACCCCTTCGAACACAGCCGATGTGAAGATCAGCCCGGCAGGTGCTGCCGAATGGCGATAGGCGTAGCCCATGTCGGCGTTGCTCAGCGTATGCACATTGCCCTTGCGGTCGAGCGCCCGCACCTCGACGACGCGCTCGCGCGTCTCGACGCCATTGGCGCCGGCGTTCATCCTCAGCGCACCGCCGATGGCACCGGGAATGCCGTGGTAAAATTCAAAGCCGCCTATACCAGCCTGATAGGCGACAGCGGCAAGGCGCTTGTCGGGCGTGGCGGCACCCGCCTTGATTGTGGTCGGCGCAATCACTTCAGCCTCGCCAAAGCCCTTGGCCGAAAGCCGGATTACGAAACCCGCAATACCGCCGTCGCGGACAAGCAGATTCGAGCCGATGCCGACGATGGTCAGCGGTATCTCTTCGGGCACTGCTCTCAGAAACGCGGCGAGATCGTCCTCGTCGGCCGGCTGGAACAGCGCGTCGGCCAGTCCCCCGGCGCGAAACCAGGTGATCTTGTCCATCTCGGCATTGGGCGTGATGCGGCCGCGCAGGCCGGCAAGCCGGCCGCCAAGCTTGTCGATCAATGCCTGGCCGCGCATCATGAGGCATTACCACCGAGTTCCTTGGGCAGCGCGTAGGCCCATTGCGTGATGTTGCCGGCACCAAGGAAGACGATGAAATCGCCTGGTTTCGCCAGATCGCGGATAACCGGCGCAATCGCCGCGGGGCCTTCGATGTAGCGCGCGTCGCGATGGCCGCCGGAGCGGATGCGCGACACCAATGCTTCGGACGTCACCCCGTCGATCGGCTCTTCGCCTGCCGCATAGACCGGCGCTACCATCACCGTGTCGGCATCGTTGAAGCAGACGGAAAACTCGTCGAACAGGTCGTGCAGCCGGGTGAAGCGGTGTGGCTGGGCAATGGCGATGACGCGGCCCTTGGTGGCATCGCGCGCCGCCTTCAGAACCGCCGTGATCTCGACCGGATGGTGGCCGTAATCATCGAACACATCGACGCCGTTCCACGAACCCGTACGGGTGAAGCGCCGCTTGACGCCGGCGAAGGACGACAGGCCCTTCCTGATCGCCTCGGCCGAAAGGCCGAGCTCGTGCGCTACGGCGATCGCCGCCGTTGCATTGGCGACGTTGTGACGGCCGGGCATCGGCAGGCGCAGGCCCGAGATCGTCGACTGGCCGCGGCTCTTGCGGTCGCGGATCACCACGTCGAATTCCGAGATCGGGCCGTTCATGCGGTGATTGGTGAAACGCACGTCGGCCTGCGCGTTCTCGCCATAGGTGATGACGCGCCGGTCCTCGATGCGGCTGACCAGCGCCTGCACCTCCGGATGGTCGGTGCACATGACGCCGAAGCCGTAGAACGGCACGTTCTCGACGAACTGGCGAAAGGCCTCGCGCACCTTGTCGAAGGAGCCGTAGTGGTCGAGATGCTCGGGATCGATGTTGGTGACGACGGCAATCTCGGCCGGCAGCTTCAGGAAGGTGCCGTCGCTCTCATCGGCCTCGACCACCATCCATTCGCCGTCGCCCATGCGGGCGTTGGTGCCGTAGGCATTGATGATGCCGCCATTGATCACGGTCGGATCGAGCCCGCCGGCTTCGAGCAGCGTCGCCACCATCGAGGTCGTCGTCGTCTTGCCATGCGTGCCGCCGATAGCCACCGCCTGCCGGAAGCGCATCAATTCGGCCAGCATCTCGGCGCGTCGGACGATGGGAAGCAGTTTCTCGCGTGCGGCCTTCAACTCCGGATTGGATTTCTTGATCGCCGTCGAGACGACCACCACTTCGGCATCGCCGATATTGTCGGCGTGGTGACCGACAAAGCACTCGATGCCCTTGTCGCGCAGCCGCTGTACATTGGCGCTTTCGGCCTGGTCGGACCCTTGCACCTTGTAGCCGAGATTGTGCAGCACCTCGGCGATGCCGCTCATGCCGATACCGCCGATGCCGATGAAATGCACGAGGCCGATCGTCTGCGGCATCTTCATGCGTGCGTCTCCTTCCTGAAGTCCGATATGCTTTTCTTCGACGCAATAGCCTCTGTCAGATCGGCGAGCAACCGTGCCGCGTCTGGTTTTCCGGCCGATTTCGCCGCCGCTGCCATTGTGGTCAGCCGCTCCGGATCGTCCATCAGCGCGCCGACGAGCGCAGCGATGCGCTCGGGCGAGAGCGAGGATTGCGGATGCACTTCGGCGCCATCTGCCGCTGCCAATGCCGCGGCATTGGCCGCCTGGTCGTGGTCGAGCGCGTGCGGATAGGGCACCAGCAGCGCCGGCCGGCCGATCACCGCGATTTCCGATACTGTCGAAGCGCCGGATCGCGACATCACCAGATGCGCCGCAGCCATGCGCGCCGCCATGTCGGTGAAGAAGGGCGACACCTCAGCCTCGACGCCAAGGGCGGCATAGGCCGCCTTCACCCGCTCGATATCGTCGGCGCGGGCCTGATGGGTGATCACCAGCCGCTTGCGTTGTGCGTCGGAAAGCTGTGCTACCGCCGCTGGCACTGCGTCGGAAAAGAACTGTGCGCCCTGGCTGCCGCCGAACACCAGAAAGCCGAACGGCTGCTCCCCGGTCGACATCGCATAAGGCGTCTTTGCCGCCTCCAGCACTTGCGGCCTGACCGGATTACCTGTCGTCACCGTCTTGGCGCCTGCAGCGCTTGAATCTTCCGGCAAGAACCCGCCGGCGATGGCATCGACGCGGCCGGCGAGCGCCCGGTTGGCGCGCCCCATCACCGCGTTCTGCTCGTGGATCAGCGTCGGCACCTTGCGCCGCGTCGCCGCATAGAGCGGCGGCAGCGTCGGATAGCCGCCGAAACCGACCACGACGGCTGGCTTGATCCGGCCGATCACAGCGGACGCCTGCCGCACGCCACCCCAGATTTTCCAGAAGGCGGCGAGCACGGCAAAAGGATTTTTCGAACTCATCGTCGCCGACTGGATCGGATGGATGCCTGCGGCCGGAAACTGGCCGGCAAAACGCTCGGCACGATCATCGGTGGCGAGATGCACCGTCCAGCCGCGCCTGATCAACTCGTGCGCCAGCGCCTCGGCCGGGAAGAGGTGCCCGCCCGTGCCGCCGGCCGCCAGAAGGATCGCGCCTTTCGACATTTCATTCCGCCGGCATGGCGCGCTGCGACGGTGCGAATCCCAACTGCTTGCGCTTTTCCGGCCGCTTGCGCGTGAGCGCCAGCACCATGCCCATCGAGATGGCGATGGCGATCTGCGAGGAGCCGCCATAGGAGATGAACGGCAAGGTCATGCCCTTGGCAGGCATCAGCTGCAGATTGACTGCCATGTTGATGACCGACTGCAGACCGAAGACCGTGACCAGGCCGCCAACCGCATAGCGTGTGAAATCGTCCTGCTCCTTGAGCGCGGTGCTGAGGCCGCGCAGCACGATGAAGGCGAAGATAGTCATGATGAAGAAGCACATGATCAGTCCGAACTCCTCGCCGGCCACCGAGTAGACGAAATCGGCATGGCTGTCGGGTATCACCCGCTTGACGGTGCCCTCGCCCGGCCCGACGCCGAACCAGCCGCCGTTGATCAGCGCATCGCGGCCCATGTCGACCTGGAACGTGTCGCCCTCGCCGGTCATGAAGCGATCGATGCGGCCGGCGACATGCGGGAACACCGTATAGGCGGCAAACACGCCGCCGATGCCGGCAGCGCCCAGCGCGATGATCCACAGCCATGGCAGTCCGGCCATGAAGAACATCACCCCCCAGGTGCCGAGCACCAGCATTGTCTGGCCGAAATCAGGCTGCGCCACCAGCAGCGAGATGACGAGGGCCAGCAGCAGCATGGCGAACAGATTGCCCGGGATGTCGGGCTGGCGCTTGTGTTCGGCAAACAGCCAGGCACAGATGACGACGAAGGCCGGCTTCAGGAATTCCGACGGCTGGATCGACACGCCGGCGAGCGACACCCAGCGCCGCGCGCCCTTCACCTCGACGCCGATGTAGAGCACCGCCACCATCAGCACCAGCATGATGCACAGCATCGCCAGGGCCATGCGTCTGATCTGCCGCGATTCCAGGAAAGAGACCGCCAGCATCACGCCAAGTGCGGGAATGGTGAAGATGATCTGCCGTGTGGCGAAGTGGAAACTGTCCAGGCCGATGCGCTGGGCCACCGCCGGGCTTGCCGCGAAGGACAGCACGATGCCGAGCCCCATCAGCGACAGGAACGCAGCCAGGAACCAGCGATCGATCGTCCACCACCAGGTGGCAACCGGGCTTTTGTCGAGACGACTTTGCATTACCGTGTCCCTCCGATGAGCTTCACGCCATCAATACTGCTCGCAGCTTGCCTGAAGGCTTCGCCGCGCACTTCGAAATTCTTGAACTGGTCGAAACTGGCGCAGGCCGGCGAAAGCAGCACCACCACCTCGCCGTTGCCATCATCCCTGGCCGCGTCGCTTGCGGCGTGCTCGACTGCTGCGGCCAGCGTGCCGGAGATCTCGTAAGGCACCGCCTCGCCGAGCGTCGCCGAGAAGGCTGGTGCGGCCTCACCGATCAGATAGGCCTTGGCGACGCGCGGAAAGAGGCCGCGCAACGGCTCGATGCCCCCCTCTTTCGGGAGCCCGCCGGCGATCCAGTAGATGCGCGGAAAGCTGGACAGTGCGGGCGCTGCCGCATCGGCATTGGTCGCCTTGGAATCGTTGATGAACAGCACATGGCCCTTGCGGCCGACCTGCTCCATACGGTGCGCCAGCCCGGGAAAGCTCTCCAGGCCCGACTGGATCTCGCCCAGCTCGAGCCCGACCTTGAGGCAGGCGGCGATAGCGGCCAACGCATTCTGCGCATTGTGCTGGCCGCGCAGCGAGCCGATGCCTTCGAGGAAGGCGATCCGACTATAACGGCCATGCACCGCCTCCATCAGATCGGTGCCATCGGCGAAATAGCCGTCGGTCAATGGCAGGCGCTTGGAAATGCGGATGACGTGCTGGCCTGCCCGTTCCAGCCGGTCGGCGAGCTGGGCGCACCAGGAATCGTCGACACCGACGATTGCCGTCTCGCTGCCGGCCGCCAGCCGTTCCTTGATCGCGGCGTAGTGCTGCATCGTGCCATGACGGTCGAGATGATCGGGCGTCAGGTTGAGCAGGACGCCGGCGGTCGGATTGATCGAGGGCGCCAGGTCAATCTGGTAGGACGAGCATTCCACGACATAGTGCCGCCCGGGTTCCGGCGGATCGAGCGTCATCACCGCGCGGCCGATATTGCCGCCCATCTGCGTGTCGCGTCCGGCCGATTTCAGGATGTGCGCCGTTAGCGCCGTCGTCGTCGATTTGCCGTTGGTGCCGGTTATGGCGATGAAGGGTGCTGCCGGCGCCAGCAAGGTCCGTTGCCGGCAGAACAGCTCGATGTCGCCAATGATCTCGACGCCTGAAGCGCGCGCCAGCTCCACTGTCCAGTGCGGCTTCGGATGCGTCAACGGCACGCCGGGCGACAGCACGAAGGCCGAGAACTTCGCCCAGTCTGCACCGCGCAGATCGCCGGTCGCGATACCGACGGCCGCGGCATTGGCGACACTGCCGGGATTGTCGTCCCAGGCGAGCACGTCCGCCCCGCCCTCGATCAACGCGCGCGCAGTGGCGATCCCCGAGCCGCCGAGCCCGAAGAGAGAAACGCGCTTGCCTGCGAAAGATGCGGCGGGGATCAAGCGACCTCCTATCGGAGCTTGAGGGTCGACAGGCCGACCAGCGCCAGGATGACGGCGATGATCCAGAAGCGGATCACCACCTGGCTTTCGGTCCAGCCCAGCTTTTCGAAATGATGGTGGATCGGCGCCATCAGGAACACCCGCTTGCCGGTCATCTTGAAATATCCGACCTGGATGATGACCGACAGGATCTCGACGACGAACAGGCCGCCGACGATGACCAGCACGATCTCGTGCTTGGTGGCAACCGCGACCGTGCCGATCAGGCCGCCCAAGGCCAGCGAGCCGGTATCGCCCATGAAGATCGCCGCCGGCGGTGCGTTGAACCACAGGAAGCCGAGGCCGGCGCCGATCACCGCGCCGAGGACCACCGCCAATTCGCCGGTGCCCGGCACGAAATGGATCTGCAGATATTCTGCGAACACCGCATTGCCGGAGAGATAGGCGATGACGCCGAAGGACGCCGCCGCGATCATGATCGGCACGATCGCCAGCCCGTCGAGGCCATCGGTCAGGTTCACGGCATTGCCGGCGCCGACGATGACGAAGCACGAGAACGGGATGAAGAACCAGCCGAGATTGACGAGGAACTCCTTGGCGAAAGGGAAAGTCAGCGACGACGAGAACGGCGCCTGGCCGTTGTGCATGATCACCCAGGCGGCGATGCCGGCTATCACGAATTCAAGCGCCAGCCGCGCCTTGCCGGAAAAGCCGAGATGCGATTGCTTCGTCACCTTGAGATAATCGTCGTAGAAGCCGATCGAGCCGAAACCCAGGGTCACCAGCAGCACCACCCAGACATAGATGCTGGACAGGTTCGCCCACAAAAGGGACGAGCCGATGATGCCGCACAGGATCATCAGCCCGCCCATGGTCGGCGTGCCGGCTTTCTTGAAATGCGTCTGCGGCCCGTCGGCGCGGATCGGCTGGCCCTTGCCTTGCCGCAGCCTCAGCGAATTGATGATAGCCGGTCCGAAGATGAAGACGATCAACGCCGCTGTTATCAGCGCGCCGCCGGTACGGAAGGTTATGTAGCGAAAGACGTTGAAGACCGAGATCTTGTCCGCGAATTCGACGAGCAGTGTGAACATGCGATTCGGTCCCCAAACCTGGCTCTAGGTCTGTTTGGCGGTTGTGGCTACCGCCGGAAATTTGCTGAGCAGTGCGTCGACCAACTTGGAAAACCCGATGCCTTTCGACGATTTGATCATCACCACGTCGCCGGGCTTCAGCGCCGACAGAAGCACCAGTTTCAGATCCTCTGCGCCGGCGCGATACTCCGTCTCGATCTCATCAGGCAGGATGTCGGCCAGCGCCCGCATTTCCGGGCCGGCGAGAAAGACCGTGCGCGTGTCTGTGCCGACGATGAGATCGGCAAGGGCTGCATGCAGCTTCGCCGAGTGGTCGCCGAGTTCGAGCATGTCGCCGAGCACCGCGATGCGCCTGCCTTCGCCCGACACCGGCGTCGCGTTGAGCAGCGCCATTGCTGCGCTCATCGACGCCGGATTGGCATTGTAGCTCTCGTCGATCAACGTGATCGGACCCTTGGGGTGGCGCAGCACATGGCGCTTGCCGCGTCCGCGTTCGGCCGAAAGATCGGCCAGCGCCAGCGCCACCCTGGCGATGTCGGCCCCGACCAGATGCGCGGCGCCCAGCACGGCCAGCACATTCTGCACCATGTGGCGGCCCGGTGCGCCTACCCTGGCGGTGATCTCCTGTCCGCCGATCTTGGCGGTGATGACAGAATGATCGGCATGCAGCGCGCATTTGAGCAGTTTGAAGGTCGCACGGGCATTCTCGCCAAACCCGTAAATGTACTCGACGCCGGCGGCTCTCGCCAACTTGTCCAGAAGCTTCCAGCGCGGATCGTCGCGGTTGAGAAGGGCGGCACCGTCCGGTTCCAGCCCCTCGAAAATCTCGGCCTTGGCCTTGGCGATCTCGTCCAGATTGCGGAAGAAGCCTAGATGTGCCGCGGCGATCAGCGTGACGATGGCGACATGCGGCCGGACCATCTTGACCAGCGGCCGGATCTCGTCTGGATGGTTCATGCCGATCTCGAACACGGCATAGTCGCAATCCACCGGCATCCGCGCCAGCGTCAGCGGAACGCCCCAGTGGTTGTTGAAAGACTGCGGCGACGCATGCACTTTGCCGACCGCGGACAGCACATGGCGCAGCGCTTCCTTGGTGGTGGTCTTGCCCGCCGAACCGGTCACCGCGATGACCTTGGCATTCGAGCGCGCGCGTGCGGCCAGCCCTAGCTTTTCCAGTGCGGCCAGCACGTCCTGCACGACGATCATCGGCGCCGTCAGCCGCCCGAGCGACGGCAGCTTGCCCTCGGCGACGACCAGCACGCCGGCGCCGGCCTTGATGGCAGCGGTCGCGAAATCATGGCCGTCCATCGCCTCGCCCTTGATGGCGAAGAAAGCATCGCCTGGCTCAAGGCTGCGGCTGTCGATCGAGATGCCGCTGATCCCTTCCGGCATCGGACCGAGCGGTCGTCCCCCCATGGCGGCGACGAGATCCTCGGAGGTCCACAGGAAGTTCATGCGACGCGCTCCTGGAGCGCGGCGCGGACTTCCTCATGGTCGGAAAAATGCAGCGTCTCGGCGCCGATGGTCTGGCCTTCTTCATGCCCCTTGCCGGCCACGATCAGCGTGTCGCCGGCATGGAGCATGGCGACCGCCTCGTGGATCGCCTTGCGCCGGTCGCCGATCTCGATGGCGCCGGGCGCAGCGGCAAGGATCGCGGAGCGGATCGTTTCGGGCACTTCCGAACGCGGATTGTCGTCGGTGACGATGACGACATCGGCGAGCCGCGTGGCGATCTCGCCCATGATGGGCCGCTTGCCCCGGTCGCGGTCGCCGCCGCAGCCGAACACGACGATGACGCGACCGGTGGTGAACGGCCGCACCGAGGCCAACACGTTTTCCAGCGCGTCCGGCTTGTGCGCGTAATCGACATAGACCGGCGCACCGTTGGCAGTGGTGCCAACAAGGTCCAGCCGGCCCGGTGCGCCCTTCAATTTCTCCAACGCCATCAGGGCTTTGGCGGCAGGTGTTCCAGTGGAGATGGCGAGGCCCGCCGAAACCAGGGCATTGGCGATCTGGAAATCGCCGGCCAGCGGCAGGTCGATCTCGTGGAGAACGCCATCGACTTCCACTTCGGCACGCTGGCGGTGGCGCTCGTGCTCGACCCGCTTCAGTGTCAGGAACCCGCCGTGACGGCCGACCGTCAGCACATCCAGTCCCGCCGCCCTCGCCGCCCGGATCGTCGGCTCCGACCACGGATCGTCGGCAAAGATGACGGCCGGTGCACCCTTCGGCAGCAGCGTGTCGAACAGGCGCAGCTTGGCGCGAAGATAGTCCTCGACTGTCGGATGATAGTCCATGTGGTCGCGGCCGAGATTGGTGAAGCCGCCGGCTGCAAGCTTCACGCCGTCAAGCCGGCGCTGGTCGAGACCGTGGCTGGAGGCCTCCATCGATGCATGGGTGACGCCGGCATCCGCCAGTTCCCGCAGCAGCCTGTGCAGATCTACCGGGTCGGGGGTGGTCAGCGAGCCATATTCGTTGCGGCCCGGCGCCACCACGCCGGTCGTGCCGATCGAGGCGGCGGCAAAGCCTGACTGCTCCCAGATCTGCCTGGTGAAGGCCGCAACCGATGTCTTGCCGCTGGTCCCGGTCACCGCGACCATGGTTTGCGGCTGGCTGCCGAAGTAGCGGGCGGCACTCAGCGCCAGCGCAAGGCGCGGATCGTCGACGGCGAGAACGGGCACCGGCAGTAGTCCGGCGACCGCACTGCCGTTGCCGGCCACGATCGCCACTGCGCCGCGCTTGGCGGCATCGGCGGCATAGGCCACGCCATCGGCCCTGGTACCGATGAGCGCGAAGAAGACCACGCCCGGTCCTACCTGGCGGGAATCCGACGAAATCCCGGTAACCTCCGTATCGAAGGAAGCTGTCCCCTCGACAGGCAGGATACCGGCTAGGTCTTTCAGCTTCATCGAACCCCGTTCATCGCAACAAAATAGCGCGCTGTTGCCGGCGCGCCCTAAGAATCACTGATAGGAAACCAGCGTTGCGCCATTTTCATGGCTGAAATCTGGCTTCACGCCAAGCATGGAAGCCGAACGTCGGACAATGTTCGCAGCCATGACGCCAGCATTCGAGGCGGCCGTTGCACCCATGCCGGGTTTTTCCGGCCTCGGTTCGTCGGCGATCGTAAGCACGATGTATTGCGGATCGTCCATCGGGAAAGCCGCGACGAAGGCGTTGAAATTCTTGTCCTTTGAATAGCGGCCGTTGACAACCTTCTCGGCCGTTCCGGTCTTGCCGCCGACGCGGTAACCTGGAACCCTGGCGTTCCTGCCTGACCCTTTCTCGGCGTTCAGTGCGTAGAGATAGCGCATGCCCTCGACCGTCTTGTCGCTGACCACTTTCTTGGCCACCGACATCGCCTGCTCCTGTGCGCGCCTCAGGAATGTCGGCTGGATCAGATAGCCGCCGTTCAGCAGCGCGGCGCAGCCGACCGCCGTCTGCAGCGGCGTTGTCGACACACCGTGACCGAAGGCGATGGTGATCGAATGGACCTGTTTCCAGACCTTGGGCTCGGTCGGGCGGGCGACCTCCGGCAGTTCCGTCTGCATCTTCTCGAGGATCCCCAGGCGATGCAGGAATTCGCGGTGCCCCTCGATGCCAACCGCTTCGGCTTCCTTGGCCGAACCGATGTTGGACGAGTAGATGAACACTTCGGGCACCGACAGCACCCGAGCCTTGCCGTGAAAATCATGGATGGTCTGACGGCCGATCCTGATCGGGCGCGAAGCGTCGAAACGGCTTTCCAGCGTCACTTTGCCGGAATCGAGCGCCATGGCGGTGGTGAAGCTCTTCAACGTCGAACCCATTTCGTAAAGGCCGGCCGACATGCGGTTCAAGCGGTCCTTGTCCTGCGCATTGTAGGGGTTGTTCGGGTCGAAATCCGGAACCGATGCCATCGCCATCACTTCGCCGGTCTTGATGTTGAGAACGACGGCGCCCGCCGCGATTGCGCGGTATTTCTCCATGCCGGTGGCGACCTCGTCACGCACGATATGCTGGACGCGCAGGTCGATCGAGAGCTGCACCGGCTTCAGATCCTTGGCCACCGCCAGGCCCGACGCCTGAAGATCGCTCAGCCCCTGTTCGTCGATGTATTTCTCCATGCCGGAGATGCCTTGGTTGTCGATGTTGGTGAGCCCGACAATGTAGGACGAAGTTTCGCCAGCCGGATAGAAGCGGCGCTTTTCGGTGCGGAAGCCGAAGCCGGGAACACCGAGCTGCATGATGTCAGATTGTTGCTTGGGCGTCAGTTGCCGCTGCAGCCAGACGAAGCCGGCACCGCTCTTGAGCTTGTGGTAGGTCTGCTCGTAGTCGATCTCGGGAAGCACCGTCGCCAGCTTTTCGATCGCCTCGTCGGCGTCGACAATGCGGCGCGGTTCGGCAAACAGCGATGCCGTCTTGATGTCCGTCGCCAGCACCTCGCCGTTGCGGTCGACGATGTCGGGCCGTGACGCCGTCACTCGGCTCTGCGGACCGCCTGACAGGTCGGGGTTCTGAAAACCCAGATAGACCAGCCGCCCGGTGATGGTTGAATAGATGCCGAAGAACACCGCCATCGTCATCACGATGCGGGTCCTGCCCTTGCCGCCGGTCGCCTTGCGGGCGCCTTCGACCACAATCGATCCGTCTTCCGACTTGGCGCGGCGCTTCAGCAGTCTGGCGATCGATGGAAATCTGGCGATCATTGGACGATGCCTCCGGTCACCACGGGGTCTTTGTCGCCCAAGTGTCCTTTGCCAGAATTGTCGGCCATGCCGCCCAGCCGCTGCGACGAAAGGTCCTCGATGGTGAGGGGTTTTGCCGGCAGGTCGTCCAGCCCGATGATCTGGCGGGCGCTGACCGGCTCGAGTTCGAGTTGCGACTTGTAGATCTCGGCCAGCTTTTGCAGGCGCGACGGCTGGGTCAGCAGGCTCCAGTCCGCCTTCAGGAGATCGATCGTATCCTCCTCATAGCGGATCTGCGCCTGGATCTTGTGCACCGCCGCCAATTGTTCCTCGGCCTCGCGCTTGGTCTTGAAGGTCAAGGCCGCAGCCGAAACCATGACGGCGATAAGGACTATGTCGCTGGTACGAAACACGTGCGCTCACCTCTCTCCCGGGCGGTCGGCACCGGGAAGTTTTGGGTCAGGAAGTTTTGGAAGCCCGAAAATCGAAAAGTCGCCGGCGCGCGGCGGTGCTTCGGTGCGGATCGCAGCGCGCAGCCTTGCCGAGCGTGCGCGCGGATTGGCTGATATCTCGGCCTCATCAGGCGTCACGCCGCTACCCGCCTTTTTGAAGGTGGCGGTGCGCGCTTGCGCCTCGGGCAGGTGCCGGGATCCGGTTGCCGCATCGGCGCGATCGGCGATGAAGCGCTTGACGATGCGGTCTTCCAGGGAGTGGAACGTCACCACGGCCAGCCGTCCTCCCGGTTTCAGCACGCGTTCAGCCGCAAACAGCGCTTTGGCCAGTTCGCCGAGTTCGTCATTGACGAAGATGCGCAGCGCCTGGAAGACGCGGGTCGCCGGATGGATCTTGTCCTTCGGCGCGCGGCCGACATGCGTCTCGATGGCGTCGGCAAGGTCGAGCGTGCGCTCGAACGGATGTTTTTCGCGACGGCTCACGATCATGCGGGCGATGCGGCCGGCGTGACGCTCTTCGCCAAGAAACCCGAAGATGCGGGCAAGGTCGCCCACTTTGAAGCTGTTGACGACATCAGCGGCGCTGAGGCCAGCCTGCGCCATACGCATATCGAGTGGTCCGTCGGCGCGGAACGAAAAACCGCGCTCCGGCTGGTCGATCTGCATTGAGGAGATGCCGATGTCGAGCACGACGCCGTCAGCACTTTCGACATGCTCGTCCAATGTCGAGAACGGCGCCTGAACCAGCCTGAGCTTGCCGCCTGATTGTTGTTCGAGGACACGACCCGCAGCGATCGCATCCGGATCGCGGTCCATGGCGACGACCGAGGCGCCGCTTGCCAGAATGGCTTTGGTGTAGCCGCCGGCGCCGAAGGTGCCGTCGACGATCAGCTCGCCCGCCTTAGGCGAAAGCGCCTCCATCACTTTGGCAAGGAGGACCGGAATATGGCGAGCCGGTCCGCCTGCGGCGTGAGGGTCATCGCCGTAGCCCGCCATCATTCCGGTCGCTCCCCAGGCTTCGTCCCCTGCCGAAGCTGCAAAAGCCGGGCGCGTGCTTCCGCCCCATAGGCGGTGAGCCGTCCAGGTTCCCAGATCTGAAAGAAATTGCCGCGACCGACAAACGCCGCTTCCGCGGAAATGCCGGTGTGCTCGCGGATGAAATCGGTCATCGAGATGCGGCCGTCCTGATCGAGCTTGAGAAATGTCCCATCGCCATGGCAGAAGAACGACATGTCGTCCGCCGTCTGCAGGAAGGGGTCTTCCTGCGCGATGCGCTGCTCGTAGCGGTCGAGCAGGTCGAGCCCGCCGACATCCATCGCCGGGCGATCCAGGCAGCGCAGCGCATAGAGTTCCGAATAGCCGCGTTTCTGGACAACGGCACGGAAATGCGCTGGAACGGACACCCGTCCCTTCGCATCGATCCTGTTCACCGCGCTTGACAGAAACCGGTCCATTACGCGTTACGGCCGCTTGCGCCGCCGCACCCCTCTGCATCTTCCCGCCCGCGCCGCCCCGGCGCGGTCCCTGCCCAAAACTCACTTCGTTCCAGGCGAAAACAAGCAAACGCTCAGCCGCCGCGGCTGCCCGATTGGCGTACGCTTCACCCTGACGCGGAACGAAGGCTTGAATATCGAAATGGGATATCATGGGGCGCTATGGGCGTCAACGGGAATAGGCTTCACAAACGCGCGCGCCACAACCGATAAGAGCAGCTTTGACGGCACTCCCGTCTTTATGCTCCATTAAGCCTAACGAAGCGTTTAGAGCGGTTTGCCGGCACGGTTCGGCGCTTGCCTGCCGGTGTGACCCGGCATAGCGTCTGCGCATTCTTCTCCTCAAAGTCAGGGTTCGAAAAACCGATGTCCGAAACAGCGAAGTCGCGCGCCGCCACCCTTGCCCATTTGCGTGGCGTCAAGCTCGCCAAGGGCGACCCGGTCTCACTACCGCTGATAGTGACGACAACTTTCCATCTGCCCGGCAACCCGGCCGGCGTCAGCCAGTACGGGCGCTACGACAACCCGACATGGGACGCGGTGGAAGACATGCTCGGCCACCTTGAGGACGCGCCGTCTGTAGCGTTCCCGTCGGGCATGGCCGCGATCTCGGCGGTCTTCTTCGCGCTGCTCAAGGCAGGCGATCGCATCCTGTTGCCGTCCGATGGTTACTACACGCCGCGCCTGCTTGCCGAGCGCTTCCTCAAACCTTTAGGCGTCTCGTTTGACACAAGACCGACCGAGTCCTTTCTGGACGGCAGTTTTTCCGGCTACCGGCTGGTGTTCGTCGAGACCCCATCCAATCCCGGGCTGGACATTTGCGACTTGACCGGCGTGGCGCGCCTTGCGCACGAGGCCGGCGCGCTGGTCGTCGCCGACAACACCACGATGACGCCTTACGGTCAGCGCCCGCTCGATCTCGGCGCCGATATCGTCGTTGCTGCTGACACTAAGGCGCCCAATGGCCATTCCGACGCGCTGTTCGGCCATGTCGCCAGCCGTGACACCGGGATCATCACCGCCATCCGCGACTGGCGCAAACTGTCGGGCTCCATCCCCGGACCATTCGAAGCCTGGCTGGTCCATCGAGGCCTCGAGACGCTGGAAGTCCGCTTCGACCGCATGTGCAAATCGGCCGAACTGATCGCCCGACGCCTGACAAATCATCGGAGCGTGAAATCCGTCCGCTTTCCTGGACTGGAGAATGACCCTTCGCACAATCTGGCGACCACCCAAATGGAGCGTTTCGGCTTCCTTATCGGTCTCGACCTGGGGAGTGAAGCCAAGGCCGAAGCGTTCATCGGCGCCTGCGCCCTGATCCAGCCCGCGACCTCCTTCGGCGGCGTCCACTCTTCGGCCGAGCGGCGCGCCCGCTGGGGTGATGCAGTGCCGCCCGGCTTTGTTCGCCTGTCGGTCGGCTGCGAGCCGGTGGAAGAGCTTGGGCAGGCGATCGAGGCGTCACTGGACGGCGCCGGCGGCTGAACGAACCGATCAGGAAGCCAGATCGTCGGTTTCAATATTGCGCCGGCCATGCAGCACACGCAGGATTTCGATGGCATCTCCGCCGACACGGTACAGGGTGAGATATTCGCCGACGACCAGGTGGCGAATGCCGGGCGCAATGTCTTCGCGCGGCGCGCCTGAGAAGGGATAAGTCGCCAGTTGCTGCCAGCGGGCTTCGATCCGGTCGAGCAGCCGGTCTGCTGCAGCCTCGTCGTCTCGCGCGATATGAAGCCAGATCGCGATCAAATCCTCTTCTGCATTTGCAGTTCGGATGATGGGCAGCAAATTCATGCCGCGTTATCGGATTTCAATCGCCTGCGCGCTTCGGCCTTGATTTCGTCGATCGACGCAAACCGTCCCGGCCCGCTGTCGATCCCCTCCTGCACCAGCTTGCGCAGCTCCTCGACCGTGTAGCCATGCAAGTCGCGGCGGTCCTTCCATTGCCTGAGTGCGTCGCGGATCACCTCGCTCGCCGAAGCATATTCGCCTGCGGCGACCACATCGTCGACGGCCGCCGCCAGTTCCGGCGAAAGCGTGATGCTGCGTTTGTCGACCTGGCCCATGATGCGCTCCTGATATTGCCCGGCCTATGGTACGATTTAATCGTACCAATTTCAAGAAACGCTCGCTCCATGCACAGCCCAGTGAAAGCTGATTCAGTCAATGAGGCGCCTGAACCAGCAGGCGCGCCCGAAGACGCAACCTGCTGATATCAGGGAATTTCCTTGTAGAATCTGGAAGAAATTGCCAGCTGGCCTGTAAGCCGGGTTCTGTATGGCCCTCGCCCCTTGCGGCGCGAGAACGTGGCGGCCATTCATCTTGGGCGCATGTTGCCATGCACCTCTCGCAACCTACCCGGACGGTGAGCCGGAAACAGCCCTCGAGGGTTTCCCCTCGCACCGCCCCTATTCGGTCTTGCTCCCGGTGGGGTTTACCGTGCCGCTCCTGTTGCCAGTCGCGCGGTGGGCTCTTACCCCACCCTTTCACCCTTACCACGACGGATCGTGGCGGTTTGCTTTCTGTGGCACTTTCCCTAGGGTCGCCCCCGCCGGCCATTAACCGGCACCGTGTCTCCATGGAGCCCGGACTTTCCTCACCCGCAGCCTTTCGGCTTCGCGGGTACGGCCGCCCGGCCAGCTGGCAAGGCGTATAAAGGGATTCACGTCCGAAAACGCAAACAAAAAAAGCAGGTTCCGGCTTTTTACGCCGGCGCTCCAAGCGCGGCCAGCTGCACCTTGACCTTGCCGCAATAGGCCGCGGATATCGGGTTCATACGCTTGGCGCCATGGCCGGCATTGTACTTCAGGATCGTGCCGCATGTCGTGCCGTCGCCGAGGTTCCGCGCCATGGCGAGGTATTTCATGCCGTATTTGATGTTGGTCTCGGGATCGTAGAGACCTTTGATCGAGCCGCTGTAACCCATCATCCGCGCCGTCGACGGCTTGATCTGCATCAGGCCGATCTCACCGGCGCTGCCGACCTGGTTCGGCTGGAAACTGCTCTCGATCATGATGACGGCCTTGGCGAGCGACACCGGCACACCATTGCTGGCGGCATGACGCTCGATGATCGTCGAATACTGGCCGCTGCCGCCGGCGACCGCCGCCTTCGGCGCCGCCGCCCTGCTTTTCCGGCCGATCGCCGCCGTCGTCGCCTGGTCGATGCGGGTCCTGTTGCGCTTCACATGCCGCTTGGAGACTGCCTTGTTTGCAGAGACTGGCTTTTTCACTTTTACCCCAGCTTTTTCCGCCTTTGCGGATGCTGGCTTTTTCACCTTTACCGCAGCAGCTTTTTCCGCCTTTGCGGGGGCTGTCCTTTTTTCCTTTGCCCGCTGGCCGGCTTTCGGCGTGGCGGTTTTGTCGGACGCGGTAATGAAACCCTGGTCGGCTCGCTGGCTCAGTGGCGCGCCATTCGCCGCACCGATGGCAAAAGTCATTACGCCGGCAGCAACAGCTGCCGTTAAAACGGTCAATTTCTGCATGGGATCCTGTTCTGTTTGAGCCGCGCGAAGAACTTCACGCAGCTACGCTAATCAACATCGGAACATCTGGGGGGGCTGTAGGTCCGACAACTTGCACGGATCGCCTTTGACGACCGAATTGGCGGCAAAAAAGGCGAGGCAAGTCACTTTAAGTGACAGGTTGTAACTTAACAGCTAGGAAAAGACTACTTGGACGGAACTGCCCTCACGGAGGCAAGCAGCCTTTCCAGCGTGTGGATTGTCGATCCGTCGGCCACACCATCCACTTTGCGTTGGCGGAAGTGCCGTTGAAAAGCCTCGACCACGATTTCGGTACGCCGGTCAAAATTGCCTGATATCTCCACGCCATAACCGTAGAGCGCCAGCATCGATTGCAGCGCCTCGACCTCGGCATCCGCATCGCCGGCCTTCAGCACCGCGCCACGCCTGACAGGTGCCGCTTCGACGAGATGGCCGACACCGGCCTCGAACAGGGCCTTCCAAGGGAATTTCTCGCCCGGGTCGATCTTGCGTCCCGGCGCCACGTCGGAGTGGGCGAGCACTCGTTGGGCTGGAATGGAATGGCGCTGGACAATCCCCTTGCACAGGCCGATGACGGCATCGATCTGCCGTTTCGGAAAATTCCGATAGCCCAGCAAATGCCCCGGATTGACGATCTCGATGCCGACCGAACAGGAGTTGATGTCGGTGCGTCCGAACCACGAACTCTTGCCGGCATGCCAGGCACGGTCGCTTTCGCTAACCATCTGGACGATCCGGCCATCCTCATGGACGAGATAGTGCGACGAAACCTCGCTGGCCGGATCGCACAGCCATGCTTCGGCGCCGGCGCCAGTCTCCATGCCGGTGTAGTGCAGCACGATCATGTCGGGCTTCTCGCGTCGTGGACCGAAATTCGGCGATACCCTTACCTCGGCGCTCGGCTCGTCGGGGGGGAAGCCGCTCATGCGTGCCGCAGGCCTCGTTCGATCATCTCATAGGCCGCGTTGATTGCCGCTATCCTGCTCGTTGCGATCTTGATGAATTCCTGCGGCAGACCGCGTGCGATCAGCCGGTCGGGATGGTTGTCCGAAACCAGCTTGCGATAACGCTTCCTGACCTCCTCGAACGTTTTTCCCCGCTCGATGCCAAGCACGACATAGGGATCGGCCGCACCCAGGTCGACGTGCCGGGCCAGAATGCTCTGGTAATGCGCCTCCTCGATCCGGAATATCTCGGCGATACGATGCAGGAACTGGCCTTCGCGCTCGTGGACCAGCCCGTCAGCCTTGGCGATATGGAACAGCCCGTCGAGAATGTCCTCCAGCATCGCGCAGTTCGAATGGCCGGAGCCGCAAAGCTGCGCCATCCGCGCGGCATAGGTCTCGAATCCGGCGATGTCGCGCTTGGCCAGATCATAGAGCCGCGCCACATTGCGCGTTTGGTCCTTCGGCACTTCGAATATCTGCTGGAAGGCGCGCACCTCGTCCTGCGTGACGATGCCGTCGGCCTTGGCCATCTTGGCCGACAGCGCGATCATCGCCACCGAGAAGGCGACGCGCCGGCGCAGATCGGGATCGCCGGAGAAAACCGTACGCACGGCCTCGACGACGTCGGCGACACCCGACGAGGTTGAGGACGAAACGCGGGTGATGAAGTCGCCGAGGCGATCCCAAATCGACATGATCACCTATTAGGGCTAACCGGCCACCGCTATCAAGCGAAGACAATGCCGCAGGGCCGGCCCAGCCGATTTCGTGGGATGCCTGAAGTAGGTGGCGCTAACCATCGATTATGGAAAACAAGCAGACGGCAGCCGCGACACCGGCCATATCGCGAGAAAACCGCAGGCCTTGCGACATCTTGCCGTTCGTTCCCGCCCTGGCGGCGAGGTTAGGCTATGTCGTCTCGGGGAAACTGGCGCGGGAAATGCCGGGCAGGCAGGTGGTCTGCCGGGCGCTATCGCCCGCGTCAGCCAGGCACAATTGCTGCAATTTCGGCCCTTCTGCTGGGCGAAAAAGTGACGGGCGAAACCATACCTTCGCGCTTGCGGTGATGGCCATCGCCGCAAGGCGCGTGTCTTGAACCAGATGCTGGGAAGGCCGGCATCATGCCGGCCTTCCCTCAATCTTCAGTCAGATAAACTACTGCGCCGGCGCAGGAGCAGGCTCTGTCGGAGCCGGCTCGGCCGGCTTGGTGGCATCAGGAGCCGGCTGCATCGGCTGTTCAGCCGCCGGCGGATTGGTGCTCTGCGTGGTTGTGGCGTCCCCGCCCGTGCCGCTGTCGCTGCAAGCCGCAACGCCAAGCAGGGCAAGCGCCGAAACTGACGCAAGAATGAGTTTCTTCATGACATCTCTCCTCTAATCACGCCCCCGCTACCGGTGACGATCGAGGGCAGAATGCACCAAGTGCCCTATGAGTTTCATAACGTTGCGTTTCCGCATGTAACATCATCTGCTTTGCCGTTGCCGGCGAAGCCGTGGCGAACTAACACCAAGCCATGGCGAATTAACACATTGAATCAATAAAATGCCTGGGAGAGCTGCCGTGACCGCCAAATGGGATTTCTGGATCGACCGCGGCGGCACCTTCACCGATGTCATCGGCCGTGATCCGAAAGGCGGGCTGCACCCGCGCAAGCTGCTGTCCGAGAATCCTGAAGCCTATGCCGACGCCGCCACCCAGGGGATTCGCGAACTGCTCGGGTTAGAATCCGGCGCTCCGATCCCGTCCAGCCTGATCGGCGACGTGAAGATGGGCACCACCGTTGCCACCAACGCGCTTCTGGAGCGCAAGGGCGACCGTGTACTGCTGCTCATCACCAGGGGATTTCGCGACGCGCTGAGGATCGCCTACCAGGCGCGACCCGACATCTTCGCCAAGGAGATCATTCTTCCCGAACAGCTTTACGAGCGCGTCATCGAGGTCGACGAGCGCGTGCGCGCCGACGGCTGCGTCGAACGGCTGCTCGACATTGCCGCCTGCCGGCCGGCGATCGAACAAGCCAAGGCCGACGGCATCGACGCCGTGGCGATCGTCTTCATCCATGCCTGGAAATATCCCGACCACGAAAAAGCGGTTGCAAAAGTCTGCAGAAAACTGGGGTTTCGCCAAGTCTCGGTCAGCCACGAGGTCTCACCGCTCATCAAGCTGATCGGCCGCGGCGACACCACCGTGGTCGACGCCTATCTGTCGCCGATCCTTTCAAGATATGTGCAGAAGGTGGCAGGTGAACTGGGCGTCCTCTCCCCCCTCGAGGGGGAGATGTCGGCGAAGCCGACAGAGGGGGTCGCCCAAGGCAGCGCGAGGCGTCAAGGAACGTCGAGCACTGCCGCAACGACCCCACCCGGCGGCTTTGCCGCCACCCTCCCCTCGAGGGGGAGGGAATCCCCCCGGCTCATGTTCATGATGTCGTCGGGCGGCCTCACCGCCGCCGACATGTTCCAGGGCAAGGACGCGTTGTTGTCCGGCCCGGCCGGCGGCGTCGTCGGCATGGTCGAGACAGCAAAACTCGCCGGTTTCGACAAGGTCATCGGCTTCGACATGGGCGGCACCTCGACTGACGTCGCCCACTATGACGGCGACTATGAGCGCGCCTTCGACACCGAGGTTGCCGGCGTGCGTATCCGCGCACCAATGATGCGCATCCACACCGTCGCCGCCGGCGGCGGCTCGATCCTGCACTTCGAGGCCGGCCGCTTTCGCGCCGGGCCGGACTCGGCCGGCGCCAATCCCGGCCCGGCCGCGTACCGGCGCGGTGGCCCGCTGGCCGTCACCGACGCCAATGTCATGCTGGGGAAGCTGCAACCAGACTTCTTCCCGGTCATTTTTGGACCCGGCCAGAACGAGCCGCTCGACGTGCAAACCGTGCGCGAGAAATTCGCGGCACTCGCCGCCGAAATCGGCGAGGGCCGGACGCCGGAAGCTGTCGCCGAGGGGTTTGTCACCATCGCCGTGGAAAACATGGCCAACGCGATCAAGAAGATTTCCGTGCAGCGCGGCTACGACGTCACCGAATATCTCCTGAACTGTTTTGGTGGCGCCGGTGGCCAGCACGCCTGCCTCGTTGCCGACGCACTCGGCATGGAAGCGGTGCTGATCCATCCCTTCTCCGGCCTGCTGTCGGCTTATGGCATTGGGTTGTCCTCGATTTTTTCGTCACGCCAGCAGGCGCTGCTGAAACCGCTGGCGGAAGACTCCAGGCCGGCGATCGACGACCTTATCGCGACATTGCGCAAAGCCGTCATCGACGAGCTCGCCGCACAAGGCATCGCCGAGGACGCCGTCGCCTCGAAACCGGTGCTGCAGGTCCGCTATGACGGCACCGACACCGCGCTGCCGGTGAATTTCGAGCGCGGCTCGATCGCACGCGCCAAGGGCGATTTCGAAATGGCCCACAAGGCGCAGTTCGGCTTCGTCTATGACGACAAGCCGATGATCGTGGAATCAGTCGGCGTCGAAGGCATCGACACCGGCGGCACTGGCCGCGACGAAAGTGATTCAGCCCTTGAGGACGTGGCCGCAAGCCCTTCGGAGGCTCGGCAAATCTTCGCCGACGGCACATGGCGAGACGCCGGCATCTTCCGCCGCGAGGCGCTCAAACCGGGGCACAGGATTGCCGGCCCTGCCCTGGTCATCGAGCCGAACCAGACCATCGTCGTCGAACCGGGCTGGCAGGCCGGGATCACCGCCAAGAACCACGTGCTCTTGCGCCGTATCGAGAAAAAGCGCCGGCAGGCGGCGCTCGGCACCGAGGCCGATCCGGTCATGCTGGAGGTGTTCAACAACCTGTTCATGTCGATCGCCGAACAGATGGGCGTGACGCTGCAGAACACTGCCTATTCCGTCAACATCAAGGAACGGCTGGATTTCTCCTGCGCCGTCTTCGACCGCAATGGCGCGCTGGTCGCCAACGCGCCGCACATGCCGGTGCATCTCGGCTCCATGGACCGTTCAGTGGAAACCATCATCCGGCTGAACTCCGGCGACATCCATCCCGGCGACGTCTTTGCACTGAATGCGCCTTATAATGGCGGCACGCATCTGCCTGATATCACCGTGGTGACGCCGGTGTTTTCCCTCCCCCTCGAGGGGAGGGTGGCCGCGGAGTGGTCGGGTGGGGTCGCTGCGGCAGTGCTCGACGTTCCGGCGGTGCCTTCTGAGGAGACCCCCACCGCCGCCTTCGGCGGCACCTCCCCCTCAAGGGGGGAGGAAATCCTTTTCTACGTTGCCTCCCGCGGTCATCATGCCGACATCGGTGGCACCGCGCCCGGCTCGATGACGCCGCTCGCCACCACCGTCGACGAGGAAGGCGTGCTGTTCGACAATTTCCGCATCGTCGATCGCGGCCGGTTCCACGAGAAGGAACTGGAGACGCTGCTCACCGACCACCCCTACCCGGCACGCAATCCGCATCAGAACATCGCAGACCTCAAGGCGCAAATTGCCGCTAACGAAAAGGGCGTCGCCGAACTGCGCAAGATGGTCGCGCATTTTGGCCTCGATGTCGTTGAGGCCTATATGGGTCACGTCCAGGACAACGCCGCCGAAAGCGTGCGCCGCGTGCTGGAGCGGCTGCCCGACAGTTCCGTATACGAGTATCCGACCGACACCGGCCAAATCATCAAGGTGAAGATATCAGTCGACCGGCAAAAGCGTGAGGCGACCGTCGACTTCACCGGCACGTCGCCGGTCATGAAGAACAATTTCAACGCTCCCGAGCCGGTCGCCCGTGCAGCCGTGCTCTATGTCTTCCGCGTCATGGTCGAGGACACGATCCCGATGAATGCCGGGTGTCTCCGCCCGATCAACATCGTCATTCCCGATGGCTGCATGCTGAAGCCCGCCTACCCCGCCGCCGTCGTCGCCGGCAATGTCGAGACCTCGCAGCATGTCACTAATGCGCTGTTCGGCGCCATGGGCGCGATGGCCAACGCGCAAGGCACGATGAACAACCTCACCTTCGGCAACAAAAAGTACCAATATTACGAGACGATCTGCTCCGGCTCGCCGGCCGGCCGGATGAACTCCGGCCGCGGCTTTGCCGGCACCTCCGGCGTCCACACCCACATGACCAATTCGCGCCTGACCGACCCGGAAGTGCTGGAACTGCGTTTTCCCGTCCTGCTCGAGGATTTCCACATCCGCGAAGGTCCCGGCGGCAAAGGCAGATGGAGTGCCGGCGACGGCACCGAGCGCACCATTCGTTTCCTCGAAAAGATGGGATGCGCCATCCTGTCCTCGCATCGCAACCGCCCGCCGCAAGGCCTGGATGGCGGCGGCGACGGCGAGGCCGGCTCGACCAAGGTCCGCCGCAAGGATGGCCGCATCGAAGTCCTGAAGGCTTGCGACCAGACGGTGCTGGAGGCCGGTGAAGCCGTCATTGTGACGACGCCGACGCCGGGCGGGTTTGGCGAGGCCTGAGCTCATCTCAACAGGCTGTCACCCGCCTGTCATCCACCTGCGCTACCCGCTTGCGCCAGAGCAAACGGGAATCGCCTTGTCATGACGGATCTTTCCGGAGAACTGGTTTTTCGCCGCGGCAAGCAAGTTGGCAAGGCCGTCTACCAGAACCGCCCGCTGTCGAAGGCCGGCCTCTCCGAACGGCTCTTCGCCTTTCTGTTTTCCGGCCTCGTCTATCCGCAGATCTGGGAAGACCCCGATGTCGACATCGACGCGATGCAGCTTGGCCAGGGCCACCGCGTCGTCACAATCGCCTCGGGCGGCTGCAACATCCTCGCCTATCTCACCCGGTCACCGGAACGGATCGACGCCGTCGATCTCAACGCCGCCCACATCGCGTTGAACCGCATGAAGCTCGAAGCGGTGCGCCATCTGCCGTCGCAGGGCGACCTGTTCCGTTTCTTCGGTGCGGCCGAGACCCGTCACAATTCGCAAGCCTACGACCGCTTCATCGCGCCGCATCTCGACCCGGTCAGTCGCCATTACTGGGAGCGTCGCAACTGGCGCCGCCGTCGCCGCATCGCCGTCTTCGACCGCAATTTCTACCAGACGGGCCTGCTCGGCTTGTTCATCGCCATGGGTCACCGCACCGCCAAATTCTTCGGCGTCGATCCGGCCGGCATCATGGAAGCCAAAAGCCTCGCCGACCAGCGCCGCTTCTTCGACGAGGAACTGGCCCCGGTCTTCGAAAAGCCGTTGCTGAAATGGGCCACCTCGCGAAAAGCCTCGCTGTTCGGCCTCGGCATTCCGCCGGCCCAGTACGATTCGCTGATCACCTCGGGCGACGGCACCATGGCCAGCGTGCTGAAGGCCCGGCTGGAAAAGCTCGCTTGCGATTTTCCGCTAGAGAACAACTATTTCGCCTGGCAGGCTTTTGCCCGCCGCTACCCCAATCCCGGCGAGGCGGCGCTGCCCGCCTATCTCGAAAAGCGGAACTACAAGACGATCCGCAACAATGTCGACCGCGTCGCCATCCACCATGCCAATCTGATCGAATTCCTCGCCGGCAAGGATGCCGGTTCGGTCGACCGCTTCGTCCTGCTCGACGCGCAGGACTGGATGACCGACGATCAGCTCAACGCGCTGTGGGCCGAGATCACCCGCACCGCGTCGACTGATGCCCGCGTCATCTTCCGCACCGCGGCCGAACCCAGCCTGCTGCCCGGCCGGGTCTCGAATTCGCTGCTCGACCAGTGGAGCTATGCGGACGAGGCGTCGCGCGAATTCTCGGCCCGCGACCGGTCGGCCATCTATGGCGGCTTCCACCTCTATGTGAAGCAGTCCGCATGAGCGCGACCGAACTGCCGGCCAGGCACGCCGAACCGCCGGCCAGGCACGCCGAACTGATGGACGGCGTCTACCGCTGGCAGCGCCACATCTACGACCTGACCCGCAAATATTACCTGCTCGGCCGCGACCGGCTGATATCAGGGCTGGATGTGCCCGCCGGCGGCACGGTGCTCGAACTCGGCTGCGGCACCGGCCGCAACATCGTGCTTGCCGCCCGCCGCTATCCCGACGCCCGCTTCTTCGGCCTCGATATTTCCACCGAAATGCTGGAGACGGCCAGCGCCGCCATGGCCCGCGAAGGCTTGTCCGGCCGTGTTGCGCTGGCGCGCGGCGATGCCACCGATTTCGATGCGGAGGCGCTGTTCGGCCTGGCTACCTTCGACCGCATATTCGTGTCCTATTCGCTGTCGATGATCCCCGGTTGGGAGAAGACGGTTTCCGCGGCACTTGCAGCCTTGTCACCTGGCGGCTCGCTGCACGTCGTCGATTTCGGCCAGCAGGAAGCCCTGCCCCGCTGGTTCCGCACGCTGCTGCGCGGCTGGCTGAGAAAATTCCATGTCGAGCCGCGTGAAGCGCTGCGCGATGTCCTGGAATCGGAATCTGCAACAGTCGGCGCAAGCCTCCGATTCAGAACACTTTATCGCGGCTATGCATGGCTCGCCGTGGTCGGGCAGCGCAGCTAGTCAGGGTGTGTTGAAATTCAGGTCAGGCCGAGCCGGAGTCGAAGACGGGCAACTTCGCGCGTCAGGAGCGGACATTGCCATCCACCTCGTCACGCTCTTCACGAGAACGAACTCTGAATCGGATTAGACTAGACCTGGCGAACGCCGCTTGTGTCTTCCGGCGCGAAAGGCCAACGCTCAACCGAGTATCCTCTTGACTCGTCCGGGCTTCCCGGTGCGGTCGCGCCATTTGCAAACATCGGCTCTCCAACAGCGACGGGGATTTTTGGCGATCGCAATGCAACTCAACCAGATATTGCGACTTGCCACACGGAGCAGCTGGAAATTTATCCTGCCCTCCTTCTACAAAACGCGAGAGCAAGCCATGATGGGCTAGTCGTATTCATCGCGAGACCGCTATCCTAGGAGAAGCGAAGCGGCCAAATGCGTAACTGGGTGACAAAGTTCTGGTGCTCGCTTTCTGCCGGCGGCCTCGTCGTGGGCACGCTGTTCTTCGTAGCTTCTCTTACGCCGACCCTTGTTCCTCGAACCTATCTGACCCAGGGCGTGCTCTCCGGGGCATGTTTCGCCGCCGGATACGGCATCGGAGTCGCGTGGCGCTGGCTGTGGGCCTATATGGAGCTTCCGGAACCGCGTGAGCGGTTCCTGCTTGCTCTCAAGATCGCCGTCGCGGCCATTTGCGCAGCAATCGCCATCTTGTTTTTATGGTGGGCAGCGGAATGGCAAAATTCAATCCGTCAACTGATGCACCTCGAACCCGTGACGAGCGCGCATCCGCTTGAAGTCTGCGTCATCGCGATCGTCACGTTCCTGATGCTCATCGCGCTGGCCCGGCTCTTCAAACGCATCTCCCGTTTGATTTCAGAAAGGTCGGGCCGCTTCGTCCCCCGCAGGGTTTCGAATGTGATCGGTTTCACTGTCGCGATACTGTTGTTCTGGGCGGTCGCAAATGGCGTGCTCGTCCGCTACGCGCTCTACGTCGCCGATTCGTCCTTCGCAACGTTTGATGCCCTCGTCGAACCGGATCGAGCGCAGCCGACACCTCCGCTCAAGACCGGCAGTGCCGCTTCCCTCGTCAGCTGGAAAGAACTTGGACGGGCAGGACGAGAGTTCATCGCGACGGGACCTACCGCTAGCGAGATAAGCACGTTCACGCAAAAGGATGCGCGCGAACCCATCCGGGTCTATGTGGGGCTTCGGGCGGCCGACACTGCCGAAGAGAGGGCGCAACTTGCCCTTGAGGAATCAAAGCGCGTCGGGGCCTTCGAACGCTCCGTACTGGTCGTCATCACGCCTACCGGAAGTGGCTGGATCGATCCCGCCTCGATGGATACGGTTGAATACCTCCACAATGGCGACGTGGCGAGTGTTGCCCAGCAGTACTCCTATCTGTCGAGCCCGCTATCGTTGCTGGTCGAGCCGGAATACGGCTCGGAAGCAGCAAGGGCTTTGTTTGCCGCAGTCTATGAATACTGGACGACGCTTCCCCACGACAGGCGACCCAAACTCTATCTGCATGGCCTGAGCCTCGGAGCGATGAACTCCGAGGGATCGGTGGAGCTTTTCGAGATCCTTGGTGACCCTGTCCAAGGGGCGCTGTGGAGCGGTCCGCCCTTTGAGAGCAGAATTTGGCGCAGCATTACGGAGCATCGCAATGCCGGTACGCCCGCTTGGTTGCCGCGGTTCCGGAACGGTTCGTTCGTCCGCTTCATGAACCAGAATGGCGAGGCCGGTCCGGCGGACGCGCCTTGGGGTCCCATGCGCATTGTCTACCTCCAATATGCCAGCGATGCGATTACGTTTTTCGATTATCGCGACTTCTATCGTCGTCCCGAGTGGATGGACGCTCCACGCGGCCCGGACGTATCGCCGGAACTGCGGTGGTATCCGGTGGTATCGATGCTACAGTTGGTCCTTGACATGGCCGTCGCGACCAATACGCCGATGGGCTATGGTCATGTCTTTGCGCCCGAACACTACGTCGACGCGTGGCTCGCGGTGACTGATCCGCAGGGCTGGTCTGCCGACCAGATCGCGCGATTGAAGCAGTATCTTGCCGCTCGCGGCAGGATGTGATCGCTGCCTGCGACGAGTGCGTTATGCGAACGGTTTGCCTACGAAAGTCTACACATTTGGCATTCGACTTTGGCTTTCCACACGACATAAGGAGATCCTCATCATGTCGGACAAACCTAAAAAGGGCCTCGATCGCCGGGATCTAATTGTAGCATCCATTGCCTCGGTAGGCGCGGCGGCCGTCTTCGCGGCCAATGCTGGTTCTGCGAACGCCCAGGGCTCAGCGGCTTCATCGGTTAGCCCGACACCGGGTGCGCCATCAGCAACGATCTATACCGGCGATGTGATCCAGGGGAAAAAAGTCGTCAGCGTGCTCGACGTCAAGGACCTGGAGCCCGGCAAGAAGCATTTTTTGTATTTTCAGGGCGTGCAGATGCCCACCGGACAGCACTGGTATGTGTCTGTGACGGTCGCTAGGGGGGCAAAGCCGGGCAAGCGCGCTGTCCTGGTCAGTGGTGTGCATGGTGACGAGATGAGTTCTGTGCATACGGTCCAGACCGTGATGAACCAACTTGATCCGGCGGAGATGTCGGGCACAGTGATGGCGGTCACGGACGTGTCCCGTCCAGCCATGGAAAGCATGCAGCGCAGATGGCCCAATTCTGGCAGGGGCATTGACCTGATCGACATGAATAGGGAATGGCCCGGCAACGAGAACGGTGCCAGTGCGGCCAGCCGCCACGCCGGTCTCCTGTTCAACCGGCTCCTTCGGCCGAACGCTGACGTCGCAATCCACTTCCATACCGGGACGACCGGATTCGATGCCTCCGCATTCAATATTGGCGACATGGATGTGCCCGAGATCAAGACGATGCTGGAACTTTATCCAGTGGGCCAGATCTTCGACAATCCTGTGTATCCAAGTGTCCTTCATAACGCGTTTGTCGCCGCGGGTATCCCATCCTTTTGTCCGGAGGTTGGTGCTGCGCGTATCCTCGACCTTGAGATGATTCCCCTATTCGTTGAAGGCACGATGAACGTCCTCAAGCATCATGGCATCCTTGCCTGGCCAATGGGACGCACAGGCAAGGATGTGAATGTTTTTGTCGGCAACAGTGCGTTCCCGATCCTGGCAACCCAGGCCGGGTTCGTCGAGCATCTGGTCAAGCTGAACGACAAGGTCGGACCCGGACAGAAAGTGGCCATTCAGCGTAACAGCTTCGGCGAGGTGGTTGCGGAGTACACCAGCAGCGTGGCTGGAGAGGTGGCGGGTCTGCGCAGCGATACGACGGCCGAGGCCGGCAATACCTTGGTATTTGTCCTTTTCCACAGGGCGGCGCCGGAGGGCGTCGAGACTTATCCCGAGTAGTTCACACCCTGCCGAGGCGGCTTAGGTGAACTGACGAGCGATCGCGCCAATCCAAACGCGTCGCCGAGTGGTGCTCTATGGTGAAATTCGATATCGCCGGACTGGAGGCCGCGCCGACAGATTGAGCCTTACCGCGCTCGTAGGATCCGTACTCCAAAAACGACTAGCGACGGAGCGTCCGCTTCCCACCCAACTTGCGTCGTCCCGGCTCTCGGCGTCAAATGTCCGAGAAGGGTCCGAACTCGGTCGTTCAGGTGATTGGGTTTTGCCCCTAATGCAGCGCCTTCCCCAGCGCTGCCAGCATGATCTGCGGCCGGTAGCCGAGCTTGGCCGGCGTCAGGCCGAGCCGCACCACCACCAGCTGCTCCGAGGGGATGACGGCGACCGTTTGCCCGTCATGGCCTTCCATCCAATAGGTATCCCTTGGCAGGCCCGCAGCGATGCCGGCGCCGGGGTTCTCCTCGTCGCCCGGCCCCTCGATCCACACCTGGCCCCTGCCGTAGACTTTCGAGGCCGGTGCGGCTTCCCGCATCCAGGCGACGAAGCCGGCAGGCAGGATCTGCTGGCCGTTCCAGACGCCGTCCTGCAGCAGGAACTGGCCGAAGCGCGCCCAGTCGCGCGCGGTGGCGTAGAGATAGGACGAGCCGACGAAGGTGCCGTGCTCGTCGGCCTCCAGCACCGCGCTCTGCATGCCGAGTGGGTCGAACAGTGCGACTCGTGGCCACGCCAGCGCCTCATCCTTATCGCCGATCGCATCCTGCCAGAGCCGCGACAGCATCACTGCCGTGCCGCTCGAATAGGCAAATACCTTGCCTACCTCGCCGGTCAGCGACTTGGATCCGGCAAAGCCCGCCATATCAGGCTCGAGGTAGAGCATCCGCGTCACGTCGGTGACGTCGCCATAATCCTCGTTGAACTCCAGCCCGCTCGACATCGCCATCATATCGGCGAGACTGATGGCGGCGCGGCCGTCCGTTTTCCAGGGTCCGAACAGGCCCTGGTTCGTAATCACCATCTTGCCGTCCTTCACCACTGTGCCGACAATCGCGGCATTTACCGTCTTGGTCATCGACCAGCCAAGCAGCGGCGTCTTTTCGGTAAAGCCGTCGCCATAGCGCTCGGCGATGATGCGGCCGTTCTTGACCACCACCACCGCCCGCATACCGGCGCCGGTCATTGCAGGATCGTCGAGGATTTTCGCGATTTCGGGGTTTTGCGAGGCGTCGACCCTGTCGCCGTCCGGCCAAAGTGCGTCGCGCGACGGCGCCGGTATCAGCGCCGGCCCGTCGACTGCTTTGGCCGTGGCGATGTCGCCATCCGGAACCGAAGCACAGCCGAGCCCGTCTCGAACGACCGCGACGCTCTTGCCGAACACGCCGAACAGCCCCGCCCAAACCGTGCCCTGCTCCTTGTCGACGGAGACCCTCATCAGCCTGAGCAGCGGATGGCCCGGCGCCTGCACGTCGACGGCGAGCACCTGGTCGGCATCGCGTCCGGCGACGAAGACATTCGAGCAGATGATCTTGGCCGTGTAACCCGAGCCGACGCGGATCAGTTCAGGCGGCGCGATGTAAAGCCAGGCGGCGAGTGCTGCGACCGCCAGCACGGCCAGCCCGAGCAGCCATTTCACCAGTCTCAGAACAATCCGCATTTCCGACTCCCCCCGGACGCTCATCTATGTCATCGATTTGCCGCCATTGCTTCGGCAAAATCGCGGTTCTGGTCGAGCGCTGTCAACGGAATATCAACCATGATCGGCGATCACTGATGCATGTCACCCAAAAGCATGCCCCCGGGCCCGAACCGGGGGTGCGCAGCGGTTTTGGGATAACGACATGCATAACAAAGATTAAGGCGCGCCGAAGCGGCGCACTTTAAAAGATAGAGCGGTCCTGTGGGGCGATCGCTTGGGGGCACGGTCGAGGGACCACCTGCAGCAACAACCCATCAGCGGCCGGCTGAAACCGGTTCAGGAGTAGCGATGCGCCGTTTCGCGGCTTTCATCTTGCTGACGCTGCTGGGCGCCTGCTCGACCGTCGACGATCTTGCGCCGTCGCTGCCGGGCGCCCCGAGTGTTGCGGTGCGCGCACCCCGTTTTGACGACTCCGACCCGCATGAATGGGACAGCGGCGCGCCGTGGAGCTATGCCGTTCACGGCACCGACGTCTCCAAATACCAGACCTCGGTCGATTGGCCGGCGGCCAGGGCCAGCGGCATTTCCTTCGTTTTCATCAAGGCGACGGAAGGCGGCGATCGCTTCGACGAGTATTTCAACGAGCATTGGAGCCGCACGAAAGCCTCAGGAGTCCCGCGCGCGGCCTATCATTTCTACTATTTTTGCACACCGGCCGCCACGCAGGCGCGCTGGTTCATCCAGAACGTGCCCAAGGACCGCTCGGCGATGCCGCCGGTTCTCGACATGGAATGGAACCCGCAATCGCCGACCTGCAAGCTGCGGCCGGATGCGGCCACGGTGCGCAGCGAGATGAGCACATTCCTCGAAATCGTCGAAAAACACTATGGCAAGAAGCCGATCATCTACACTTCGATCGATTTCTTCGACGACAACGGCCTGTCGGTTTTCCGCGACTACCCCTATTGGCTGCGTTCGGTGGCCGGCCACCCGCGCAAGAAATACGGCAGCCACCCCTTCACCTTCTGGCAGTACACCGGAACCGGTATTGTGCCGGGCATCTCAGGCAAGGCCGATATCAACGTTTTCAATGGCTCGGAAGCAGCCTGGAACAAGTGGCTGCGGCAGAACACCCGTTGACACCGGGCCTGCCGCCTGCTTTTCGACACAGCCAAATGAAGGATGCTTGCAACCGCTGGTGATCTTCTTGGGGGATGGCGATGCGATTGCGCTTGGAAATTCTCGCGGCGCTGCTTCTGGCAGCTACGGCGGCGACGCCAGCGGTGGCACAGCAATGCGGCGGCGATTTCGAGGCATGGAAGCAGGGCGTAGCGGCGGAGGCCAGGAACGCCGGCGTCGGCACTGCCGGCCTTGAGGCGCTGGAAAAGGCCACCGCCGACAAAAAGGTGCTGGCGCGCGACCGCGCCCAGGGCGTCTTTACCCAGACCTTCGTCGAGTTCTCGAACCGGATGATCTCAGCCTACCGGCTGAAGCAGGGCGCCGCCAATCTGAAAAAATACGCCGACGTCTTTGCCCGCGCCGACCAGGAATTCGGCGTCCAGCCGCCGATCATCGCCGCCTTCTGGGCGCTGGAAACCGATTTCGGCGCCGTGCAGGGCGATTTCCACACCCTGAACGCACTGGTCACGCTCTCGCATGACTGCCGCCGCCCGCAACTCTTTCGCCCGCAGATCACGCCGCTGCTGACCCTCATCGATCGCGGCGTCGTGCCGGCCGATGTCACCGGCGCTTGGGCGGGGGAAATCGGCCAGACGCAGATGCTGCCGTCCGACTATCTCGGCCGCGGCGTCGACGGCGACGGCGACGGTCTGGTCGACCTGCGCAGCAGCGCGCCGGATGTGATCATGACCACGGCCAACAAGATCATGTCGCGCGGTTGGAAACGCGACCAGCCCTGGATCGAGGAAGTCCGCGTGCCCGACGACATGCCATGGGACCAGACTGGCCGCACCAACAGGCTGCCGCTGACGCAGTGGGCTCAGTGGGGTGTCACCAACCCCAACGGCACGCCGCTTGTCGACAACGACCTGAAGGCAGGTCTCGCGCTGCCCATGGGCCGCAAGGGTCCGGCCTTCCTCGTCTACGACAATTTCGACGTCTACCTCGAATGGAACCAGTCCTTCACCTATGCGCTGACCGCGGCAAATCTCGCCGCGCGGCTGGCGGGTGCACCGCAATTCGACCCGCGCAGTCCCGAACCCGGCCTCAACGGCGCCCAGATGAGGGCATTGCAAACGAAGCTCGAGGCCAAAGGATATGACGTGGGAACGGTCGACGGCATCCTGGGCACCAACACCCGCGAGGCGACCCGCAAGGAGCAGATGCGGCTAGGCCTGCCGGTCGACGGCTGGCCGACGCCGGAGCTTTTGGCGAAGCTGTAAGAGAGCGTTTGAGGGAATTCCCAGCGTGCCCCTGGCGTGATTCATCGAGTGTCGGTTTGATTTTGATTCGGAGACCGCCACGATGGCACGCAAGAAGCGGGTTCGGTTCGGATACGCGACGGACCTGACGGATGGGCAGTGGGCGCTGATCGTGCCGATGATTCCAGAGGCCGAGCCCGGCGAGCGGCCGCGCAAGGCGTCGGCGCGGAAACCGGTCAACGCGATCTTGTAACTCCGCCGTGGCCCGATCGCTGCTTATTGAAGCATGTTCTTAACGGCGCTCGACGCCCTTTGCCGCCAAAATGTCATCAACGGCAGTCGACATCAGAAATTCCGACAGCTGCTTGGCGGCTACTGCGTCCCTTGAATCGGCGCTAATGCCAATGGCGAAGTCAACGTAACTTTGGAGTTCTGCCGGAAACTGACCGACAAGCATGACCTCGGGAGCGGCGGCGAGAATCGACGTCACGGGAACGACTCCCAACTCGGCTTCCCCACGGCCTACGGCGGGCGCTGTCTGCCCTCCTGGTACGGCCACCAGCTTGGGCTTCACCTCATCCGCTATTCCCAAACGTTCCAGCAAACCGGAGAAATAGCCACCGCTGGTTCCTTCACTGGCGTAGGCGATTGACCTGGCGCTCTTCAACGCATGTTCGAATGCTTCCACGGACCCAATGTCGAGCGGTCGACTGCCTGCCTTGGCCGCCACCCCCATCGCTATCCGGCCGAACGCTACCTGGCTCCCCGCCTTGACCTTTCCCAAGGCGGTCAGATCCTGAACCATGTTCGGATTGATGATGACGAGGTCAAAAGGTTGCCCAGCTTCAATCTGCTTCTTTACTGTCGGATTGAGCTCCCACTTGACCGCAACTGTGAATCCTGTGGCCGTTTCGAACTGGGAGATGAGAGCAAGGACGGCGGGTCGGACAGCAATAGCACCAAAAAGCCGGATTTCCTGATGCATGGCCTAACCTGAAATCGGTCGAAACGACCCGAGAACTATCTCGCCGCACTAGTCGCAATCCGCATCCGGCGACGCGGTGAGTACGCGGCCTAGTAGAGCCGCTCCCAGTTGCCCGAGTCTATGATTGCCTGCATTTCTTCAACTGTCTGGGCTAGTTTTCCGTGCGCGACCAGCATTTCCGCAAAGGATGGTAATCCACTTGTATCAGGCCATGCGTCCGGCTGCCAGAATCCCGAGCGGACCATACATTTTGGACAGTGGGAAAGAACATGCAGGACGTCAACGACGAGCACGTGATCGGGTAGTTTTTGATTGACGGCCAGTGTTTCACGAAGCTCAAGATCTCGAACGATGATGGCCCTGCCGCTTACGCGCAACGTATACGTGACGCCTGGGATTACAAAAATTAGGCCGATATTCGGATTGATCAAAACATTGCTGAAAGTATCAAGCCGGCGATTGCCCAATCGGTCCGGGATGGCAAGAGTCCTATCGTCCATCACCTTAACAAATCCGACTGGATCGCCTTTTGGCGAGACGTCGACCATTCCATCGGCTCCGGCCGATGCCACGAAGACGAAAGGCGCATGAGCGATGAAGCGACGCGCATATTCGTCGATTATTTGTATTACCTTTGCGACCGAACGCTCTGGGGGCTGACCGACCACTGTTCGGAGCTCTTCCTCGCTGGTGACAACATCGCGAAAGCGATGCCGAAGACTCGTCATATCGCATTGTCTGATGTCGCTGGGCATCCGATCTACCCTCAGTTATGCAATCGTAGGTGAGCCAGGCGCGGGTGGTTTACTTTTCCAATGTGCGCGTCCTGACCTAATGAGTCCACGCCCTAATCCGCCATCGTCTCCAGGCTGGCAAACCCCTGCGGCGCGTCGCCTTCATCGAACGGCGTCGTCACCTCGACGAACGTGTCGGGGTAGAAGCCGTTGAACCGTGTCCTGAGCGACAGCGAATAGGCGCCGATATGGCCGATCTCGATCCAGTCACCGGTATCGACCGTTTCCGGCAGCCAGAACGGCCGCGACAGGATGTCGACGGAATCGCAGGTTGCGCCGCAGACCTTGAACGGCACGATGGTCTTCTCCTCGCCATTGCGCGAGCGGATCGCCGGGTCTGGAATGAAGCGCGCCGGCAGCGTGATCTTGCCGGTCCATGAATCCGACAGCGACGCCCAGATGCCGTCATTGATGTAGAGCCGCTTGCCCTTGCGCAGCAGCACGCGCACGATCAGCGACAGGCAGCGCGCCACGATCACCCTGCCCGGCTCAGCCACCAGCGGCATCTGGTCGAACTGGTATTCCTTCAGATCGCCTGACAGCCGCGACATGATCTGGCCGAGCGACGGCATCTCGATCTGCTTGCGATTGGGATCATGGCCGTATTCGGCGGGAAAACCGCCGCCGACATCGAGCCCGGCAATGTCGAAGCTGACGCGGTTGCGCACCCAGTCGGCCGAGGCCAACGCCCGCTCATAAGTGTCGGGATCCTCGATCTGGCTGCCGACGTGGAAGCACAGCCCGACCTTGTAGCCCGTCCGGTTCAGCCGTTCGGCCAGATCGACCGCGTTGGCCGGCCCGGCGCCGAATTTCTTCGACAGTTCGTAGGCGGCCGATCCCTTCGTCTGGATGCGCACGAACACGGTGATCGCACCCGGATCGATATCGAGCGCCCGCACCACACGGGTCAGCTTGGTGATCTCGTCCTCATGGTCGAGCGAGATGACCCGGATGCCGTATTTCTCCAGCGCCAGCTTGATGTCCGACTGCGCCTTGACCGGATGCATGTAGAGCATCTCGGCGTCGGGCGAGACCGCGCGCACGGCGGCGAATTCGCCGGGCGAGGCCACGTCAAAGGCATTGACGCCAGCCTCGGCCAGCGCCTTCAGCACGATCTGCTCGCCGTTGGTCTTGACCGCATAGGCGGTCTTGCCGGGAAACATCCCCATGAACTGCCTGGCGTCCGCCTTCAGCACCTGCGGGCGGAAGCAATAGATCGGATCGTCCGGGCGAAGCGCCAGCGCCGCTTCGCGCGCATTTTCGAATCGCTGCATGGACGAATCCCTTGACCTAAGACTGCGCACAATTAATCCAACCTATGCGTGAATGAAAACAATTCTATGTCTCGCGGCGCGGACGCTGCGGCGCTACGCCAGATGACAGGCCAGACGACAGGAAAAGCTAGCCTACCGATCTGGTTTCGGGTGGCCCTTGCCGTCGAACAGGATATGGCCTGAACAGACGCCTGATTGGCTTGCATTCAGAGCCATCTGGGAGGACGATCTATGGCGATCACAACCACGACTGCAATGCGCGGACCCATGGCCCTGAAAGACTGGGCACAGCTTCTGCTGCTCGGTGCGATCTGGGGTGGCTCGTTCTTCTTTGCCCGCATTGCGGTTGCCGAGATCCCGCCGCTGGTGCTGGTGCTGTTTCGCGTCGCCATCGCGGCGCTGGCGCTGCAGCTCTATCTCGGCCTGCGCGGTCCGTCCTTCCGCCTCGCCTTGCCGCATGCTGGCCTGTTCTTCCTGCTGGCGCTCGTCAACAACGTCATTCCCTTCTCGCTCATCTTCGCCGGCCAGACCGAGCTTGGCGCCGGTGTCGCCTCGGTGCTCAATTCGACGACGCCGTTCTGGACATTGGTCCTCGCCAACGCGCTGACATCAGACGAAAAACTCTCCTGGAACAAGCTTGCCGGTATCGCGCTCGGCATCGTCGGCACGGCGGTGATGATCGGTCCCGGCCTGCTTGCCGGGCTGGGCGGGCCGGTCTGGGCGAAATTCGCGCTGGTCGGCGCGTCGCTGTCCTATGCTGTGGCGCTGATGATTGCCCGCCGCTTCAAGAGCGTGCCGTCACCGGTCATCGCCACCGGACAATTAACCGCCTCGACCATCATCATGATCCCGGTCGTCCTGCTTAGCCACGGCACTGCCAACCTGTTTTCGGCCTCGCCGCCGGTCTGGGCAGCGGTGTTGGCGCTGGCCCTGTTGTCCACCGCCTTCGCCTACATCCTCTATTTCAACCTCGTCGCCTCGGCCGGCGCCACCAACGCCTCGCTGGTCACGCTGATCGTGCCGGCCAGCGCCATCCTGCTCGGTTTTCTGTTCCTGGGCGAACGGCTCGAATTGTTCGAACTCGGCGGCATGGCGCTGATCGCGCTCGGCCTCGTCACCATCGACGGGCGCCTGTTCGGCCGACGTTAATGCATGTCGCCCAAAAGCACGCCCTCGCGCTTGAACCGAGGGTGCGCAGCGGTTTTGGGATAACGACATGCGTCAAAACAACAACCTGAAGCGGGTCGCTTCCCAGAGGCGACGCGCTTTAGAGCTTCGCATCCAATCGGAGGCGCAAACGACGCTCCAACCGGTTGAATCTTCGCATCGACCCGAAAATCGATTCCGACTTTCGGCTACGGTAGCGCTGCCATATCCATCCTCGCCCCAGCTTCGTCACATTTTATGCACAGGTCCGAAGCGGGATTTTGTCGAAGAGTTTCAATACCTAACGGCAAATGGCCGCTCGTGAATTCCACAATGTCGTCGCATTGCAGCATATTTTCCGCTTGCCTGTGGCACAAATGACCCTAGACTCTGGCCATAGCTCTTTAAGAGGAGGCTATGACGTGGGACTCACGAGGCCAATCAACGCATTGATGATCTGTGCTGCGTTTGCATTCATCGGAGCCCTGATAATGGGCTTTCTTCCGTAGACCCGCCAAAGCAACGGAAGATCAGCACCGAATAGTCCAAGTCATCGAAAAGGCCGGGTTTTTACCCGGCCTTTTTGCATTTCCAGAGACTTGGCCGAGACTTACGCCGCAGCAGACCCCGCAGCTTCAGCCTCATGCGAGCGGATGCCGATCATGTGGCAGACGGCGAAGACCAGATCGGCCCGGTTCATGGTGTAGAAATGGAAATCGCCGACGCCGCGCTCGACAAGGTCCAGCACCTGCTCGGCCGCCACCGCGGATGCCACCAGCGCATGCGTCTGCGGGTCCGTCTGCAGCCCGTCGAAGCGCTCGGCCATCCACGCCGGCACCAGCGCACCGCAGCGCGCCGAGAAATTGGCGACCTGGGTGAAATTGTGGACCGGCAATATGCCCGGCACGATCGGTATGTAGATTCCGGCCCGCCGTGCCCGCTCGACATAGCGCTCGTAGAGATCATTGTCGAAGAAGAACTGGGTGATCGCACGTGTCGCGCCATTGTCGACCTTGCGCTTCAGCATGTCGATGTCAGTGGCAAAATCCGGGCTCTCCGGATGCTTTTCCGGATAGGCGGAGACCGAGATGTCGAAATCGCCGACACCTTTCAGCGCCCCCACCAGTTCGGCGCCATTGGCATAGCCGTCCGGATGCGGACGGTAGGCGGCGCCGACGCCCTCGGCCGGATCGCCGCGCAGGGCGACGAAGCGGGTGACACCCATGTCGGCGAATTCCTGAATGACTTCATCGACCTCGTGGCGCGCCGCATCGACGCACGTCATGTGCGCCGCCGGCGTCAGCGCCGTTTCGTTGAGGATGCGCTTGACCGTGCGCGCCGTGCGCTCGCGGGTCGAGCCGCCGGCGCCATAGGTGACGGAGACGAATTTCGGCTTGAGCGGCTGCAGCCGGGTGACGGTGTCCCACAGCCTTGCTTCCATCTCGTCGCTCTTCGGCGGGAAGAACTCGAACGAAACCCTGATCTTGTCGCCAATGTCAGGGCGGCGGGAAAAGCGGAACTGGTTCATCAGGCGGTTTCCCCTATCGGATAGGCATTGGCCGGTTGTGCGTGGTTGGAAGGATCGGCGATCAGCATGCGCTGGTCACGGCCGAGCCACAGTTTTACGGTGAGACTGGGCTCGTTGCCGGCGCGCGGCTCGAATTCCTGGCTCTCCTCGAGGTCGAGCCCGGCCTCCGAAAACCATTCGGTGATCTGCCGGTCGGAAAAGCCGAGCCGCACATGCGCGTGGACGTCGCGCAGGAATTCCAGCGAATGCGGAGCGAAATCCACGATCACCAGCCGGCCTGCCGGACGCAGCAGCCTTGCTGCCTCGCGGATGGCGCGGGCAGGATCATCGAGATAGTGCAGCACCTGATGGATGGTGACGAGATCGAAGGCGTCGCGCTCGACTGGCGGCGCAAAAATATCGCCCTGGCGCACCTGCGCATTCGAAATGCCGGCCTTGTCGAGATTGGCGCGCGCCACTGTCAGCATCTCGCGCGACATGTCGATGCCGATGCCGCGCCGGTAGAGCGGCGAAAAGATTTCGAGCAGCCGCCCGGTGCCGGTGCCAAGGTCGAGCATCGACTGGAACGGCCGCTTGCCGACGAGCTTGAGCAGCGCTGCCTCCACGGCGCGGTCCGGCACATGCAGCGAGCGGATGTGGTCCCAGCTTGCGGCATTCACCGAGAAATATTCGGCGGCGCGATCCTGCCGCTTGCGCTTGACCGCCGCCAACCGCTCGAGGTCACGCTCTACCTGCGGATCGGCGCCCCGGATGCCGGAGACCAGCCTGAGCACGAAGTCCCGCGCCGCATCCGAATCCGACAGCCGGAAGAAGGCCCATGAGCCCTCCTGATAGCGGCCGATCAGCCCCGCCTCCAGCAAAAGCTTCAGGTGGCGCGAGACGCGCGGCTGCGACTGGCCAAGGATTTCGGTGAGATCGGAAACGGTAAGGTCGCCGCGCGACAGCAACGCCAGGATACGCAACCGGCTGGATTCGGCCGCCGCCTTCAATGTATCTACCATGGTGTCGAGCGCGACATGCATGCGAGCATTCTCTTTGAAAAAGATATAAACATATGTTTATGTCGATTTTGATAGCCTTGCAAGCGCTATGTCGCTCCCGGACAAGAAAATGACGCATGCGTGGCGGATCGCCAACAGCCGGATGCATGATCGGGGTGGAAAACCATGTTCGAAACGCGCAGCGGCGAAAAGCTTCTGGAAACTGATCCCGCCGAGATGCCGCCGGACGGCCATGTCGTCTTCATCGGCCGCATTGCCTCGCCCTGGACCGCGCGGGAAACTTGCCCCAAGAACATGAAAGCCGCGCGGAAAACCGGACAGCAGGCGGTTCTAACGATCGACCAGCGCTATCGTAGCGGCCTGCTTGGGCTGGAGCGCGCCAGCCACGTCATCATCCTGTCCTGGCTGCACCACGCGCCGCGGACCCTGATTGTTCAGAAACCCCGCCATGCGACTGAACCGAAAGGCGTTTTTTCGCTGCGCTCCCCGGCCCGGCCCAACCCGGTCGGGTTGCATATCGCCAGGCTCGTCGCCCTCGACATCGATACGGGCCGTATCGATATCGATGCCATCGACGTGCTCGACGGCACGCCGGTCATCGACATCAAGCCTTATTTCGCCTCGACCGACGCCTTTGCCGAGGCGACCATTGCCGGACGGGACGAGCCCGGACGGGATGGGCAATGAGCGCGCCGACCGGCCGCCGCCGCGCCATCGCCAAGGCGCTGACAGCGCTTTTGCCGCTGGCGCCCTATGCCGACATGGAAAAGATCCGCGCCGACGCCGGCGCGGTGCATATGAAGAGCTTGCCGCCGACGATCGCCGTGTGGCTGGCGACTATCGCCCATATCCGTCATGTGCACACCGACTACGAAAAACTGCTGGCCGAAGGCTACGACCGCGACTCGGCGCGCTTCTTCGTCATGGAACAGACCAACATCGTGCTGACCCGCTGGCGCGCCACGCGTCTGCTCGAGGATGATGATGAGGACTAACAACGTCTCTGATGGCCCAGCGGCAAGACCAGCCTGTGTCTTGTACCACCCGCCGTGCCGCTCTATCCCGCCATCTGGGCGGCGAAAAACGATCTGACGGAGGACGTGATGAGCAACTCGATCGATCCGCATGCCAAACCACTGCCCTCGCTCTCCGCCCATCACATAGACCCGCACTCCTATCCGGACGGCGTTGCCTTCCTGGACGGGCAATATCTGCCGATGTCGCAGGCCAAGATCTCGGTGTTGGATTGGGGCTTCCTGCATTCCGACGCCACCTACGACACGGTGCATGTCTGGGGCGGTCGCTTCTTCCGCCTCGACCTGCATCTCGATCGCTTCTTCGGCGGGCTGGAAAAGCTGCGCATGACGATGCCGTTCGACCGCGATGGCGTCGCCGAGATCCTCGAAAATTGCGTGGCGCTGTCGGGTCATCGCGCCGCTTATGTCGAGATGCTGTGCACGCGCGGCGCCTCGCCGACCTTCAGCCGCGACCCGCGCGACGCGGTCAACCGTTTCATGGCGTTCGCCGTTCCCTTCGGCTCGGTCGCCAATGCCGAGCAATTGCAGCGCGGCCTGCATGTGGCAATCAGCGACAAGGTGCGCATCCCACCCGCTTCGATCGACCCGGCGATCAAGAACTATCACTGGCTCGACCTGGTGCGAGGCCTCTACGACGCCTATGACCGCGGCGCCGAGACCGCGCTGCTCCTCGATTTCAACGGCAATGTCGCGGAAGGCCCCGGCTTCAACGTCTTTTGCGTGGATGACGGTAAACTGTCGACGCCGGCTGCCGGCGTGCTGCCCGGCATCACCCGTCGCACGGTCTTCGATCTCTGCGCGGAGGCAGGGCTTGCCGTTGCAGCGGCCGATGTCAGCGTCGCTGCGCTGCGTCGGTCCGACGAGGTCTTCATCACCTCGACCGCCGGCGGCATCATGCCGGTGACGATGATCGACGGTATTCCGGTCGCAGACGGCAAGGTCGGCGCGATTACCAAGCGCCTCATCGCGATCTATTGGCAAAAGCACGAAGACCCGGTCTGGTCCAGCCCGGTGCGCTATCTCAGGCCCGGTAAATCCACTGCTCGGGCACACGCACCGAAATCTCCTCACCGGTAGTGATGCGGCCTGGTTTTTCGACCCAGGCGACGAGGCCGCGCAACCGCTTTGCCGCCTTCGGGAACAGCAATGCGCCGGCCTCGTGGTCGGCCATTCCGGCATTTTCGGCGACCGATCGTCCGGCGATGCGGCAAGGTCCGTTCTGCGCGTCGACCTTGATGGTGACGCCTCCCCTGAAGAACAGCAACGTGCCGGACGGCAGCATGGAGAGATGCGGCAGGCCTTCGATCAACAGATTGGCGCCGATCCACTCCGGCTTGATCTCGGCGATGCCCATCCGCTGGGCGATGATCGCCAGTTCGTCCGCCGCCACAACAGACAGCTGCCGCTCGTTGCGCATCTCGGTGCCGCGTGGATACCAGGGCTCGCGCCCGCCGGAACGCCGCGTCGCGCCGGCGTGGAAATCGCCGTCGATGCCGTCGAAGCCGAGCCGCAGTTCATCAACCGCGCGTGTCTCGAAATGATCCGATGGCGCGACGTAAAGCGCGGCCACCCGCGCGGCAAGCTTCCGCACCGGGATGATTTCGACCGGGTTTTCGGCCTCGGGGAAGAGATCCAGCATGGGCTTCATTCCTTGCATGACGCGACGCAATTAGCCGGAGCGAGTTCATCTGGTCCAGTCTAAAGCGCTGATGCTCCAATTAAGCAGACTGATACGATTACACACCGGCGGCCTCTAATGCTGGTGCCGTTCGCGCCAAAGTAGATCAGAGCATGCGCAATAGCGCCCCGCCAATCGAATAGCCGGCGCCGAAGGCGCAGAGCAGGCCGTAGTCGCCGGCCTTCATGTCGGCGTGGTTCTCCGACAGGGCGACGATCGCGCCGGCGCCGGCGGTGTTGCCGAGGCGCTCCAGCACCATCGGCGCGCGGTCATGGCCGACCTCGTGGCCGAACGACAGCTTCAGGATCATGGCGTTCATCCGGGCATTGGCCTGATGCAGCCAGAAGCGCCGAATCGCTTGCGGCGTCAGCCCGTGCTCGGCCAGGAACTCGACGATGAACTTGTGCCCGGCGACGGTGACTTCCTTGAACACCTTGTTGCCGACCTGCTTGATCAGGTTGCCTTCCAGATTGATCATATACGGATCGTCCTGGGCGGTGCGCGTGTAGTAGCCAAGATTGGTGCGGATGTTGTTGGACATCTGCGTCCAGGTGCGCGTGTCGAGCACCTCGAAGCGTCCCGGCCGCTTATCGCCCTGGGCAAGCCCCTCGACGATCATCGAGACCGAAGCATCGCCGAAGATGAAATGCGTCTGCCGGTCGCGGAAGTTGAGATGGCCGGTGATGATCTCGGGCGTCGTCACCAGCACGCGCCTGTGTGCGCCCGCCCGCACCAGATTGACCGCAATGTGCAATGCCGCCGCCGCCGATGAGCAGCCAAGGCCCATGTCGAAACCGGCGCCCTTCGTGCCCATCGCCTGCTGCATCTCGATAGCGATGGCCGGATAGGGCCGCTGGTGATGCGAGGCCGAGCAGATCACCAGGTCGATGTCCCCAGGCTCCAGGCCGGCATGGTCGAGCGCTTTCCTGGCCGACGCGATGCCGAACTCGGCTTCGAGCGACAGCGCATCGTCGGGCCGCGCCGCAATGCGCGGCGCCATGCGGGTCGGGTCGAGAATGCCTTCCCGCTCGATCACATGGCGGGTCTGTACGCCCGAAGCATGGACGATGAAGGCACTGTCCGACTTCTGCAGCAGCGTCTCGCCCGAAGCCTCGCGGCGGACATTCTCGATGTCGACCCAGGCATTGAAGCTGTCGACCAGTTCTTCATTGGTGATCGAAGGCTCGGGGATTTCAACGCCGATACCGCTGATGATGACGCGATGCATTTCCACCCCATGCGCAGGCGTTGCGGCTCTCATTTGGGCGCCGCGAAGGTTGGGCGCAACTGTTTTTCGTATCTGGTGGGTGTTTACGCCGGCTTAAATCAAGTGCCTGAGGCAAAAGACCACAACCTTGCGTTGCCGAAATGCGCATGGTGCGGATCAAGCGCCGCCAGGCACTGCCTCTCGTGTGGCCGTTTCTAAGCGGATCGCCGCGCGACGATGAACAGGCGCGGGAAACGCAGCAGCACCTTGCCGTTTGCCGTCTTCGAATAGGCTTCGGTTATTCTGGCAGTGTAGCGCTTTAGGAAAAGCCGCCGCTCGTCCTCGTCCAGCCGATCGAGGAACGGCTTCAGCCCGGTCGACTTCAGCCATTCGACAATGGCTTCGGCATCGGTAAGCGGATGATTGTAGGCGGTGTGCCAGATGTCGAGCCGGTCTGAGAACGGCGACAAAAGATCATAGTAGAACGACACCGGCGGCAGCGGCCCGCCCGCAGCACCCCTAAGCTTTTCGGCAAACGGCATTTCGGCCGCCGTCTCCCGCATCAGCCGGTGTGAGGGCTCGCCCATATTGTCGGGCATCTGCACGGCAAGCGCGCCGCCGGGCGCCAAAAATCCCATCAGCCGCTGGAAGATCGCCGGATGCTCCGGCAGCCACTGGAATACCGCATTGGCGAAGATCACGTCGACCGGCTTTTCGGGCAGCCACGCCGCCGCATCGGCCAGCTCGAAGGTTATTTCAGGCAGCCGCGCCCTCGCCTTCTCGATCATGTCAGGCGAGGTGTCGAAACCGCTGACCTGCGCGCTCGGCCAGCGCGCGACCAGCAATTCGGTAGAATTGCCCGGCCCGCAACCGATGTCGACCACCCGGCGCGGCATCTCCACCGGCACCTGCGCGACAAGGTCGCGCGACGGCCGCGTGCGCTCGTCCTCGAATTTGAGATATTGGGCGGCGGACCAGTCGGCCATTTCAGCTCCTCAGATCATTTGAGAATTCGCCGCCCTAAAAAAACCCTACCGCGTCAGCCTCTTGTACGTCATGCGGTGCGGATTGACGGCATCGGGGCCGAGCCGGCGGATTTTGTCCTGCTCGTAATCCTCGAAATTGCCCTCGAACCATTCGACATGGCTGTCGCCTTCGAATGCCAGGATGTGCGTCGCCAGCCGGTCGAGGAACATGCGATCGTGCGAGATGATGACGGCGCAGCCGGCGAAGTTTTCCAGCGCGTCTTCGAGTGCCGCCAGCGTTTCCGTATCGAGATCGTTGGTCGGTTCGTCGAGCAGCAGCACATTGCCGCCGGTCTTCAGCATCTTGGCCAGGTGCACGCGGTTGCGCTGGCCGCCGGACAGATTGCCCACCTTCTGCTGCTGATCGCCGCCACGAAAATTGAACGACGCGCAATAGGCACGGGTGTTGGCCTCGAACTTGCCGAGCTTGACCACTTCGGCGCCGCCCGAGATTTCTTCCCAGACGGTCTTGGTCGGGTCGAGTGCGTCGCGGCTCTGGTCGACGTAACCGAGCTTAACGGTCTCGCCGACGCGGATCGTGCCGGCATCCGGCTTTTCCTGGCCGGTGATCATGCGAAACAGCGTCGTCTTACCGGCGCCGTTCGGGCCGATGACGCCGACGATGCCGCCGGGCGGCAGCTTGAAGTCGAGATCGTCGATCAGCAGCGTGTCGCCAAAGCCCTTCGACAGGCTCTCGACCTCGATCACCACATTGCCGAGCCGCTCCCCATGCGGAATGACGATCTGGCTGTCGCTCGGACGCCGCTTGTCGGCCGCATCCAGCAGATCCTGGAACGCCTGGATGCGCGCCTTCGACTTGGTCTGCCGGGCTTTCGGGCTGGACTGGATCCACTCGCGCTCGCGGCCGATCGCCCGCTGGCGCGCATCGTCCTCGCGGCCTTCCTGCTTGAGCCGCTTGGCCTTGGCTTCGAGATATTTGGTGTAGTTGCCCTCATAGGGAATGCCGCGGCCACGGTCGAGCTCGAGGATCCAGCCGGTGACGTTGTCGAGGAAGTAGCGATCGTGGGTGATGATCATCACCGCGCCCGGATAGGCGCGCAGATGCTTTTCCAGCCACGCCGTCGTCTCGGCGTCGAGATGGTTGGTCGGCTCGTCGAGCAGCAGAAGGTCGGGCTGGCGCAGCAGGAGCTGGCAAAGCGCGACGCGGCGGCGTTCGCCGCCCGACAGCTTGGTGACGTCGGCTTCCTTGGGCGGACAGCCGAGCGCTTCCATCGCCATCTCGACCTGCTGTTCGAGATCCCACAGGTTCAGCCGGTCCATCTCGTCCTGGAGCTTGGCCGACTCGTCGGCCGTCTCGTCGGAATAGTTCATCATCAATTCGTTGTAGCGCTCTATGATCGCGGTCTTGGCGGCGACGCCTTCCATGACGTTCTCGAACACGGTCTTGTTCGCATCGAGTCCCGGCTCTTGCGCCAGGTAACCGACGGTGGCGCCCTCGGCCAGCCATGCCTCGCCGCTCCACTCCTTGTCGATGCCGGCCATGATCTTGAGGATGGTCGACTTGCCGGCGCCGTTCGGGCCGAGGATGCCGATCTTGGCGTCGGGGTAGAAGGAGAGATGAATATTCTCGAGCACCTTCTTGGTGCCATAGGCCTTGTTGAGGCCGGCCATGTGATAGATGAACTGGCGTGCCACGCGCGCTTTCCCTGAAAAGTCGACTGGATGTCGGATTGAATGGAAGTTGCGCGCTATGTAGGCGATGCCGCGCCGAACGGCAAACTGTTTTGGCATTTCGGATCAGTCTTCGGGCCGAAGACGGACGCGACCGCGTCGTCGGCGAACCGGGCGGCCACGAGACCGACAGCCACCGCGCGTGGACCAGGTCAGGACACGGCATCGGCGCATAGCATCCCGCCCGGCTCGGCGTGTCACTGGAACTCGATCGGATCGACAGTGCCTTTCGGACAACCCGCATTGTTCGTCGGCACTGATGCCAGCAACAGCTCACTGAGCGAAGAGTTCGGAACGATCGGGCCGGTCAGGCCGAGCGTCAGTTCGCCGATCAGCCGCCTGCCGCTCGAAGGGTCGTTCAAACAGGAGACGCGAACCCGCTCGCCCGCGCCGGGACCGAAAGCACTGTCGAAGGCGGCGCGGATCTGGTCGGAGGTCAGATCCCGGCCAATTTTTTGCGTGAAAAGGTCGCGCACCGGTGAAGCGTTCACCGCGCGCGTCAGGTTCAGCGCATCGGAAAAATACTCCTGCTGGCTCTTGCCGTAACAGGTGCCATGCTTGATCCACTCATGCCTGTCGAGAGCGGATGCGGTGCCCGGCATCACCTGATCGAGCTCCGACCGCGTGTTCGGCTCGAGCTCGACCGGCGGCAGGTCCTGCCAGTGCGCCGGATTGTCGTTCGCCTTGTCGGCTGCTGCCACCTGGCAATAGAAATTTCCGTTCGGCTGCGGCCACAGCCCATGCAAGGTGAAATGCGTCGCGTCAAAACCGGCCGCGGTCTGTGCCTTGCATTCGGTCTTGCCGGCCTTGGTTTCGCAAAACGCCGGCTGCCAGCTCAGCGCGAGGACATATTCGGGTTTTCCCGAAGCGGGCGCAGCAGACTTCTCCCGGTCGGCTGGCGGGGGTGCTGTCGGCATCGTTGACGCGCCCGAAACATGGCCGCAATCGACCTTCACCCAGCGGCGCTCCAGATCGGCGCCGGGGACACGGATCAGATAGTGCGTGGGAGCATCCTTGTTGCCAGCCAGAAGCTGATAGCTCTGTCCCGCATCGGTCGCGATATTGCCGGGGTTCTTGCCGCTCTTGATGGCCTGGGTCGCTGGACAGGTGGCGTCGGCCACGAAGGAGCCGCTCAACTTCACCTCGGCCCGCACAGCACCCGTTAGCAACGCGGCGACAAGTGCCAATCCAAAAACAAGGCCTGTCAGCGTACGCATGGGTACTCTCCGGTTGCAAAATGCCGCGGCAACAGACTGCCGCCTTCTCTCGGTAGCAAATTCTCCATGTCAGAATTGCGATGCTCCGCGTTGCGACGCAAGAACAGCGCTGCGAAACACCACCACCGGATTGACGCAAAACCGGCGTCGGCGCACACAAACGTTCGCAGGCGCAAAAGACGCGTTGGAGACGAAGCGACAATGTCATTCAGCCAGCAGCGCGTGCTCCGATCACCGACCGGCGCCGAGCTCAACCTTTATGTGAAACGCGCCGAGGGCCGCCCGCGCGCAGTCGTCCAGATTAATCACGGACTGGCCGAACACGCGGCGCGCTATGTCCGCTTCGCTACCTTTCTGGGCGAGTGCGGTTACCACGTCTACGTCCACGACCATCGCGGCCACGGCGCCACCAAGGCGCCAGACGCGCCACTCGGCCAGTTCGCTCAATCGGATGGCGGCGCCAAGGTCATCGCCGATGTCGCCGCCGTGCACGACCTGATCGCCGGCGACCATCCCGGCCTGCCCGTCATCGTTTTTGGTCATTCCATGGGCGGCCTCGTCGCCTTGAATTTCATGCTTCGTCATTCGAACCGGCTGCACGCCGCCGCCATCTGGAACGCCAATTTTTCCGCTGGGCTGGCCGGCCGTGCCGCGCAAATCATCCTGGCCTGGGAAAAGTTCCGGCTCGGTTCCGACATGCCGTCGCGCATGCTGCCGAGACTGACCTTCCAGGCCTGGGGCAAGGCCGTCCCGGATCCCCGGACGCCGTTCGACTGGCTGTCGCGCGACGCGGCCGAAGTCGACAAATACATCGCCGACCCGCTGTGCGGCTGGGATGCATCCGTGTCGATGTGGCGCGACCTGTTCTGCTTTGTCTTCGACGGTGCCGACGACGCCAATTTTTCCGGCGTCCGCAAGACCCTTCCGATCTGCCTGGTCGGCGGCGAAAAGGACCCCGCCACCGACGGCGGCAAGGCGGTCGCCCAACTCGCTGGGCGCCTGCACAGGATGGGCTTTTCGAATCTCGTTTCAAAGGTTTACGCCGAGACCCGCCATGAAAGCCTGAACGAGGTGAATCGAGATATCATCACGAACGATTTCGCCGCATGGGCCGATAGGGTGCTGAAACAAGCGTGATCGACATTGGCGGGTTGGCCCATTGCAAGAACCGTGACAGCAGCACGCGGGATTGATAGTGCATGTTGCCCAAAAGTGCGCAGCGGTTTTGGGATAACGACATGCATAAAAAGAAAACTAGAGCCTGCGTTCCCGATCAATCACGGTGATCCATGACCGAGCCTCCGCTGAAAGGCATCCGCGTAATCGAACTCGCCCGCATCCTGGCCGGGCCGTGGGCCGGGCAGCTGCTTGCCGATCTCGGCGCCGACGTGATCAAGGTCGAGAGCCCGGATGGCGGCGACGACACCCGCAAATGGGGTCCGCCCTTCGTCATGAGCCATGACGGCGAAAACCTTTCGGCCGCCTACTACCATTCCTGCAATCGCGGCAAGCGCTCCATCGCCATCGATTTCTCGACGCCCGAAGGTGCCGAGACCGTGCGCCGGCTGGTCGCGACATCAGATGTGCTGATCGAGAACTTCAAGCTCGGCGGCCTGAAGAAATACGGGCTCGACTATGACAGCTTGCGCAAGGTCAATCCGCGGCTGATCTATTGCTCGATCACCGGCTTCGGCCAGGACGGACCCTATGCGCCGCGCGCCGGCTATGACTTCATCATCCAGGGCATGGCCGGCATGATGTCGATCACCGGCGAAGCCGGCCGCGAGCCGCAAAAAGCCGGTGTCGCCATATCGGACATTTTCACCGGCCTCTATTCGGTGATCGCCATCCAGGCCGCACTTCGCCACGCCGAGAAGACCGGCGAAGGCCAGCATATCGATATGGCGCTCTACGACAGCCAGATCTCGGCGCTCGGCAACCAGAACCTCAACTACCTGGTCTCGGGAAAATCGCCGGTGCAGATGGGCAATGCGCATATGAACATCGCGCCCTACGAAGTGGTGCCGGTGAAGGACGGCCACATCATCCTGGCGATCGGCAATGACGGCCAGTTCGCCAGATTCTGCGCCGCCGTCGGATTGGACGACCTGCCGTCTGACCCCGATTTCGCCACCAATCCCGCCCGGGTCGCCAACCGGGCGAAGCTGCGCGAGCATATGATCGAGGCGCTTAAAACCTTCGATCGCGATCCGCTGCTGGCCAAACTGGAGGCGGCAAGCGTGCCTGCCAGCCCGATCAACACGATCGGCGAGATGTTCGCCGACCCGCAAACCATCGCGCGCGGCATGCGGCTCGACCTCGACGACGGCCATGGCAATCTGTTGCCCTCGGTGCGTGCGCCGATGATCATGTCGGGCACGCCGCTGGTCTATGAGCGGCCCTCGCCGCGCCTCGGCGAACACACCAAAGAAATCCTTGCCGAACTGGAGAGGTCAGGAAAATGAAGACCGGCGGACAACTTATCGTCGATGCGCTCGAAGCCAATGGAACGGACCGTATCTATTGCGTGCCCGGCGAATCCTACCTTGCGGTGCTCGACGCGCTGCACGACTCGCCGATCCGCACCATCGTCTGTCGTCAGGAGGGCGGTGCTGCGATGATGGCCGACTGCCATGGCCGCCTGACCGGCAAGCCCGGCATCTGCTTCGTCACCCGCGGCCCCGGCGCCACCAACGCCTCGGCCGGCATCCACATCGCCATGCAGGATTCGGTTCCCGTCATCCTGTTCATCGGCCAGGTCGCCAGCCACGCCAAGCAGCGCGAGGCCTTCCAGGAGGTCGATTACGCCAGGTTCTTCGGCGATATCGCCAAATGGGTGGTCGAGATCGACGACGCCGCGCGCATCCCCGAATTCGTCACCCGCGCCTTCGCGGTGGCGACGTCCGGCCGTCCCGGCCCGGTCGTCATCTCGCTGCCGGAAGACATGCTGACCAGCTTGGCCGAAGCGCCTGACGTCCTGCCCCACACGCCGGTCGAAACGCGGCCAGGCGAGGCCGAGATCGATGCACTGGAAAAGCTGCTCGGCAAGGCAAAGCGCCCCTTTGTCATCCTCGGCGGCACGCGCTGGGATGCGGCGGCCGTCGCGCGAATGCGGACGATCGCCGAAGCCTGGTCGCTGCCGGTCGGCTGCTCCTTCCGCCGCCAGATGCTGTTCGATCATCTTCACCCGAACTACGCCGGCGATGTCGGCATCGGCATCAACCCGAAGCTGGCCACCGCCATCAAGCAGGCCGACCTCGTGCTGCTGATCGGCGGCCGCATGGGCGAGATGCCGTCCTCCGACTACACGCTGCTCAAGAGCCCCTACCCCGACCAGACGCTGGTCCATGTCCATGCCGACGCCGGCGAGCTCGGCCGTGTCTATCGGCCGACGCTGGCGATCAACGCCTCGCCGTCCGCTTTCGTTGAAGCCTTTGCCGGGCGCAAGCCGGCCGCCACGCCGGCATGGGCTGATGAAACACCGAAGCTGCACGCCGCCTATCTCGACTGGTCGACACCGCCCGAAAGCGGCCCCGGCGCCGTCCAGATGGGGCCGATCATGAACTATCTCGAAAAAATGCTGCCCGACGACGCTATCCTCACCAACGGCGCCGGCAACTACGCCACCTGGGTGCACCGCTTCCACCGTTCCCGCCGCTTTGCCACGCAGGCAGCACCGACCTCCGGCTCGATGGGCTACGGCACGCCGGCGGCGGTCGCCGCCAAGGAATTGTTCCCCGAGCGCGACGTGATCGCCTTTGCGGGCGACGGCTGCTTCCTGATGAACGGGCAGGAGTTCGCCACCGCGGTGCAGTACGATCTGCCGATCATTGTCGTCGTCGTCAACAACGGCATCTACGGCACCATCCGCATGCATCAGGAACGCGAGTATCCGGGCCGTGTCGTCGCCACCGACCTAAAGAATCCCGACTTCGCGGCTCTCGCCCGCGCCTATGGCGGCCATGGCGAGACGGTCGAGGAGACGGCCGACTTCGCGCCGGCCTTCGAACGCGCCCGCGCCAGCGGCAAGCCGTCGATCGTCGAGATCAGGCTCGATCCCGAGGCCATCACGCCGACCCGGACGATGACCCAGATTCGCGACAGGTCCTGAGCGCCTGAGGCATAGGCCGAGTTCCTTGGCGCCCCCCTCTGCCCTGCCGGGCATCTCCCCCTCAAGGGACCCTCAAGGGGGGAGATCGGATGTCACAATTGCTTTCGCCAATTTTCAACGTTGGAGGAAAGGCAGGGCAATGAAGCTGCCAATCTCCCCCCAAGTGGGGGAGATGTCCGGCAGGACAGAGGGGGGCGCTGTCCCGCAAACTTTCGACAGTTTAATGCAGTGCTATAATCGCCGCCGGGCGACGTTGCGCTACATCGCCGCTGCCTTCTCGATCTGCCCGCGGATCTCGCCGTCCTTGTGGGCCGCCGTATGGAGGTTGATGTAATATTTCCCGGCCATCAGGTCGGCAGCCTGTGCGTCGGTCAGGATCGCCGCCCCCTTGAACGGGCTTTTCGGAGCGCCCTTGAACGGGACGACGACGCCGGCATTTTCACCCTTTGCTGCCGGACCGTGAATATGTCCGGCCGTCGCCGGTCCACTGAGACCTGAATACGTCACGTTCCAGGTCAGCTGTTTCGTGGCGGTGTTGAAGCCGAGATCGGCCTCGCCTTTGCCCTCTGTGGTGATGGGCGGATTCTGCTGAGCGCCATCGAGCGTCGCCTTCATCTTCATCATGTCGGCCAAGGCCGGTGAAGTGCACAGGAAGGAAGCCGAAACGGCCAGCGCCGAAAGCATCGGCGAGAAGGATTGCATGCGCATGGAAATCTCCGTTGTGGCGATGACATCCGCTGAAGCTGGATGCACCGCAACAACGGTTGCGGCGAGCGGATGTTTCCACCGGTAACGGCTATTTTACATCCCTACAAAAAAGGGGCGGTCGCCCGCCCCTTTTTTCGACTGCAGAAGCCCAGTTGATCGCCTCTGACGGCTCTACTTGATCGCCTTGTCGGTGATGGCGGTCGTGTAGGCGCCGGTCGGCTCCTTGGTAATGATCTTCTGGTCGAGCAGCGCCTTGGCGGTGCGCGCGTAGGTCGCCGGGTCGAGCTTGCCGTCGGCATTGTCGATCAGCTTGGCGACTTCGCCCATCATGCGCTTCTGGTGATTCTCGTCCTGGCCGCCATTGTCCATGACGATTTCGGCCGCCTCGTCGGAATTGTCGACAGCGTATTTCCAGCCCTTCATCGAGGCGCGCACGAAACGCACCATCTTGTCCTCGAAGGCCGGATCCTTGAGCTTGTCCTCCAAGGCATAGAGCCCGTCCTCAAGCAGGTCGTTGCCCATGGCCGAGTAGTTGAACACGATCAGCTCTTCCGGCTTGTAGCCGGCATCGATGAGCTGCCAATATTCGTTGTAGGTCATGACCGAAATACAATCCGCCTGCTTCTGGATCAGCGGCTGCACGTCGAAACTCTGCTTCAGCACGGTGACGCCGTCCGGGCCGCCGTCGGTCTTCAGGCCGAGCTTGTTCATCCAGGCGTAGAACGGATATTCGTTGCCGAAGAACCAGACGCCGAGTGTACGGCCCTTGAAGTCGGCTTCGGTCTTGACCGGGCCGTCCTTGGGACAGACCAGCTGCATGCCGGCCTTCTTGAACGGCTGGGCGATATTGACCAGCGGCACACCCTTTTCGCGCGCGGCCAGCGCGCCGCCCATCCAGTCGACGATGACGTCGGCGCCGCCACCGGCGATCACCTGCTCGGGCGCGATATCGGGGCCGCCCGGCTTGATCTCGACGTCGAGGCCCTCGGCCTCGTAGAACCCCTTGTCCTTGGCGACGTAGTAGCCGGCGAACTGGGCCTGTGTGACCCATTTCAGCTGCAGTGTCACCTTGTCGGCGGCCATCGCCTGAAACGCGGCAAGCGACATCGCGCCGGCCAGCATCGAAACCACAAGTCTTTTCATGTTTTACCCTCTGAAGTTAAGTGTTCACCCTTTTAGAATCAGAACCTTCAATGCGCCCTGATTCCAAACCCGCCACCGCGCTATCCACCACGGACGGAGGGATGCCAAAACGTGACTGCTCTCTCGAAAAGAGCGACCACGCCATAAAAGACCGAACCCGCAAGTGCTGCAACTGCGATTTCGGCCCAGACCATGTCGATGTTCATCCGTCCGACTTCGGTCGAAATCCGGAATCCCATGCCGACGACCGGCGTGCCGAAGAACTCCGCAACGATGGCGCCGATCAGCGCCAGCGTCGAATTGATCTTCAGCGCGTTGAAGATGAAGGGCGCCGCCGCCGGCAGCCGCAGCTTGAACAGCGTCTGCCAGTAGCTCGACGCATAGGTGCGCATCAGGTCGCGCTCCATATGGCCGGAGGCGGCAAGCCCGGCGACGGTATTCACCAGCATCGGGAAGAAGGTCATGATGATGACGACCGCGGCCTTCGACTGCCAGTCGAAGCCGAACCACATGACCATGATCGGCGCCACGCCGATGATCGGCAGCGCCGAGACCATGTTGCCGATCGGCAAAAGCCCGCGGCGCAGGAACGGCACGCGGTCGGCCGCGATGGCGGCGAGGAAACCGGCGCCGCTACCGACGACGTAGCCAAAGATCACCGCCTTGAAGATGGTCTGCCGCACGTCGGCGGCCAGCACCGGCAGCGAATTGGCGATGCGCACGCCGATCGCGCTTGGCGGCGGCAGCAGGATGAAAGGAATGCCCGCGCCGCGCGTCACCGCTTCCCAGATAATCAGGATCCAGGCGCCGAAGATCGCCGGGATGATCAGCCGCAAAGCGGTCGCCGCCCAGCGCGAGGCCGGGCGAAGCGCGGACAGGACCGTCACGCAGCGCCAGGCCAGAAGCCATGCCGCGGCAAGCAGCAGATAGAACGATGCGCGAGCGGTGCCTTCGTTGCCGGTAATGCCGGCGAGCAGCAGCCACGCCGCGCCATGCGCGCCGAGGAAAAGGAATACTGCCCTGGCTACGGGCGGAAAATGGTCAAACTGAATTGCGAGGAGTAGCAGGAAGAAAATCAAAACACCGGTCGTCACATCGTAACCGGGAGTGGCAGTGACAGGCGGCCAAAGAAGCAGCGCTCCGGCAAGAAGCGCAAGCGCTGCATACCCTTGCCACGAGCGGGGCGTGATCGACGAAAGGCTGAGGAGATCGCTCATGCCGGCCTCCCGCCCATGGCACGGTCGACGATGCGGCCGGCAATGCCGACCACCATAACCAGCAGCGCCGCCACCACTGAGCCGGCAACCAGCGCCGACCAGATGTCGATGGTCTGGCTGTAATAGGCGCCGGCGAGCAGCTTGGCGCCGATCCCGGCGACGGCACCGGTCGGCAGTTCACCGACGATGGCGCCGACCAGGCTGGCGGCGACCGCCACCTTCATCGAGGTGAACAGGAACGGCACCGACGCCGGCACGCGCAGTTTCCAGAAGGTCTGCGACGGACTGGCATTGTAGGTGTGCATCAGGTCGAGATGGGTGAGTTCCGGCGAGCGCAGGCCCTTGACCATGCCGACGGCCACCGGGAAGAACGACAGATAGGTCGAGATCAGCGCCTTCGGAATCAGCCCGGTGACGCCGATCGCCGCCAGCACGACGATGATCATCGGCGCCACCGCCAGGATAGGAATCGTCTGCGAAGCGATGATCCACGGCATCAGGCTGCGGTCGAGCGTCGCCACATGAACGATGCCGACGGCAATGACGGTGCCGAGCGCCGTGCCGAAGGCGAAGCCGAGCAGCGTCGAGGACAGCGTCACCCAGGCATTGTAGACAAGGCTGCGGTTGCTGGTGACTTTGCGCAGAAACGTGTTCTCGAAGAAATTCACAGCCACCTGATGCGGCGCCGGCAGCGTCGGCTTCGGCTGCGACATCGTCTTGCCGATGAATTCCACAACCCCCGGCGTTTGGTTAGCGCGTCGGTCGAGATCGCGCTGGAACGGCGCGTTGAGGATGACGGCGAAAACATACCAGACGACCACCACGCCTAAGAGGATCGAGGTCACCGGAACGATCTTGTCGCGAAAGGAGTCCATCTAGCAGCGTTCCCTTCCTCTCCCCAACGGGGAGAGGGTGGCCGGAGCGAAGCGGAGGCCGGGTGAGGGGGTAGAAATCTTTCCGTCGAGGCAAGCTAAGACCGTATCAAGGACCGCTCGGCGTTCGGCCAAAACTTCATGGTTCCAGAACTGAAGAACGGAATAGCCGCGGTCATTCAGCCAAGCAGTTCTCGCGGCATCGGTTGGAGAATCGGCGTGCTGGCTGCCGTCGATTTCCACAATCAGCGCTCTCTCGCGACAGACGAAATCTGCAAAGAAAGGCCCAAGCGGCACTTGCCTCACAAATTTGTAGCCGTTGAGATGACGTCCTCGCAGTTCCCCCCAAAGCCTGTATTCAGCCTCGGTCTCGTCAACCCGCAACTTCCGAGCGCGAGCGGTTGCCCCGACATTTCTTTTGGTCGGATCTGTCGGCGCCGCCCCCTCACCCGACCTCCGCTTCGCTCCGGCCACCCTCTCCCCGTCGGGGAGAGGAGGGAGCCCATCCCGCTCAATCCTCATAGCTATGTCCTGCCCTGAGCCCGTCACGCACCCGCGCGGCGATCGCCAGGAACTCCGGCGTCTCGCGGATGTCGAGCGGCCGCTGCTTCGGCAGCGTCGATTCGATGACGTCGCTGACACGGCCCGGACGCGGCGACATGACAATGATCCGCGTCGAAAGGTAGACCGCCTCGGGAATGGAGTGGGTGACGAAGCAGATGGTCTTGTTGGTCCGCTCCCAAAGCTCCAGCAGCTGTTCGTTGAGATGGTCGCGCACGATCTCGTCCAGCGCGCCGAATGGCTCGTCCATCAACAGAAGATCGGCGTCGAAGGCCAGCGCCCGCGCGATCGAGGCACGCTGCTGCATGCCGCCGGAAAGCTGCCACGGGTATTTCTGCTCGAAGCCGCCCAGGTTGACGAGGTCGAGCGTGCGCTTGATGCGCGCCGCCTGCTCTGCCTTCGAGAGGCCCATGATCTCCAGCGGCAACGCCACGTTGCGCTCGATCGTGCGCCACGGATAAAGTGCGGCCGCCTGGAAGACATAGCCATAGGCGCGGCTCTGGCGCGCCTGCTCGGGCGTCATGCCGTTGACGGAGATGGTTCCCGAGGTCGGTTTCTCCAGGTCGGCGATGACGCGCAGCAAGGTCGTCTTGCCGCAGCCGGACGGCCCGATGAAGGAGACGAATTCGCCCTTGCCGATGGTCAGGTCGACATTCGACAGCGCCTGCACCGGACCGTCATTGGTCTGGAAGGTCAGGCCGAGCTTGCTTGCCGAGACAACGGCTGGCGACTGTCCGGTCATTGGCTGCAGCCTGCCCTTTCGCGCCGCTGCCGCGCCGGCCGGAATCCCGTTGCTTTTGCCACGATGCTGCTTTCCACTTACCTTGTCCCAGTCGATCGACGCCCGGAGTTTGCCAGATGCCGCCCAAACCCACCTGCCATCTTATCCGCCCCGAAAACTCTTATGAAGGCAAGCAGGGACTGAGTTATTTCACCGGCATCGCCACTGAGACGGTCGGCTCTACCGGCATCTGCATGCACCTGCTCACCATGCCGCCCGGTGCCCGCGCCAAGGCGCATATGCACGAAAGCCATGAAACGGCGATCTATGTGCTCTCCGGCGAAGTCCATACCTGGTATGGCGACCGGCTTGAACAGCAGATCGTGGTCAAGGCCGGCGACCTCTTCTACATACCCGCCGGCGTGCCGCATCTGCCGGCTAATCTGAGCGACAGCCCGGCCTCGGCGGTCATCGCCCGCACCGATCCCAACGAACAGGAAAGCGTCGTCCTGCTGCCGGAACTGGATGGGCTGGTCGCCTGAGGCCGGCTTTGATGGGCGGGCTACCCGCCGGTCAATTGGTATTGGGCATGGAGACAGTGCAATCGCTTCAGCTTTGCGCTGCCCCAGAGGGGCGGCGCCGACTTCGACAAACCCGCGCAAGCTCACACCCCGGTCGCCGGAATGCCTGATCGTTCCACCTTGCGCGGCGCGGAAATTTCCTTCCAGGTCGACAGCGCCCGGTTGACCGCCGCATTCGGCTCGCGAGCGACGAACTCGCCATGGCCGGGCTTCGCCTTGACCTCATGTTCCTGGATCGACAGTTCGCCGCGCGAAAAGACGAAGCGTGGCAGGCCGGTGACCTCGAAACCTTCGAAGACGTTGTAGTCGATCACCGACTGCTGCTTCTTGGAGGTGATCGTCTTCTTGCGCTTCGGGTCCCAGACGACGATATCGGCGTCGGCGCCTTCGACGATGGCGCCCTTCTTAGGATACATGTTGAGGATCTTGGCGATGTTGGTCGAGGTCACCGCGACGAACTCGTTCATCGTCAACCGGCCGGTGTTGACGCCGGTGGTCCACAGCACCGGCAAGCGGTCCTCAAGTCCGCCGGTGCCGTTCGGGATTTTGGTGAAATCGCCGACGCCGTTGCGCTTCTGGCTGGTGGTGAAGGCGCAATGGTCGGTCGCCACCACTTGCAGCGATCCGGCCTGCAGGCCGGCCCACAGCGAATCCTGGTGCAGTTTGTTGCGGAAGGGCGGGCTCATCACCCGGCGCGCCGCATGGTCCCAGTCCTTATCGAAATACTCGCTCTCATCGAGCGTCAGATGCTGGATCAGCGGCTCGCCGAACACCCGCATGCCTTTCTGGCGCGCCCGGCGAATGGCTTCGTGGGCCTGCTCGCAGGAGACATGCACGACATAGAGCGGCACGCCGGCCATGTCGGCGATCATGATGGCGCGGTTGGTCGCCTCGCCTTCCACTTCCGGCGGGCGCGAATAGGCGTGCCCTTCGGGGCCGTTATTGCCGGCGGCCAGCAGCTTCTGCGAGAGGGCGGCAACCACGTCGCCGTTCTCGGCATGAACCAGCGGCAGCGCGCCAAGGTCGGCGCAGCGCTGGAACGACGAATACATCTCGTCGTCGTCGACCATCAGCGCGCCCTTGTAGGCCATGAAGTGTTTGAACGAGGTGATGCCCTTGTCGACCACGGTGGCCATCTCGTCGAACACCTGCTTGCCCCACCAGGTGATCGCCATGTGGAAGGAATAGTCGCAGGACGCCTTAGAGGTCTTGTTGTCCCACATCTGCAAGGCCTCGAGCAGCGACTGCTGCGGTGACGGCAGGCAGAAATCGACAACCATCGTGGTGCCGCCGGCAAGGGCGGCGCGCGTGCCGCTCTCGAAATCGTCGGCCGAATAAGTGCCCATGAATGGCATTTCCAGATGGGTGTGCGGATCGATGCCGCCCGGCATCACATAGCAGCCGGTGGCGTCGAACTCGTGGTCGCCATGCAGGTCCGGGCCGATGGCGATGATCTTGCCGTGCTTGAACAGCACGTCGGCCTTCCAGCTGCGGTCGGCGGTAACGATGGTGCCGTTCTTAATGACTTTGGACATTTTTTGTTCCCTTGTTTTTCTCGCGCTTCTTGGTGAGCGGCGTTCGGAATCTTGGTTTCTAGTTCACTCCACGATCACAGCCGTCTCGACCACCGCGTGGAACAGCACGTCGGCGCCGGCCGCCGCCCATTCCTTGGAGATCTCTTCGGCCTCATTGTGCGACAGCCCGTCTACGCAGGGGCACATCACCATCGCAGTCGGTGCGACGCGGTTGATCCAGCACGCGTCATGGCCTGCGCCGGAGACGATATTGCGATGCGAGTAGCCAAGCCGTTCAGCGGCGTCTCGGATCGCCTTGACGCAGCCCGCGTCGAAGGTGACTGGATCGAAATGGCCGACCTGATCGATCGCGTATTGGATGTCGAGCGCCTCGCAGATCGTGTCGATGCCTTCGCGGATGCGGCCATCCATGGCATCGAGCACCTCCTTTTCCGGCGAGCGGATATCGATGGTGAACACGGTCCGTCCAGCGATAATGTTGCGCGAGTTCGGATAGACTTCCATGTGGCCGACCGCGCCGACGGCGTCGGGCTGGTAGTCCATGGCGATCTCGTGCACCAGCTCGATCACCCGCGCCATGCCGAGCCCGGCATTGCGTCGCTTGGGCATCGGCGTCGAGCCGGTATGCGCCTCCCTGCCGGTCAACGTCACCTGCAGCCATTTCAGTCCCTGGCCATGGGTGACGACGCCGATGTCGATGCCTTCGTCCTCGAGGATCGGGCCTTGCTCGATATGCAGCTCGAAGAAGGCATGGATCTTGCGATCGCCGCCTTTCTCGGTGCCTTTCCAGCCGATGCGTTCGAGCTCCTCGCCGAATTTTTTGCCGTCCTTGTCGACATGCTCGTACACGTCGGCCTGGTCGAGGACGCCGGCGAAGACGCCGGACGCCATCATGGCCGGCGCAAAGCGCGCGCCTTCCTCATTCGTCCAGTTGGTGACGACGATCGGATGTTTTGTCTTGATGCCGAGCTCGTTGAGCGAGCGAACGATCTCCAAGCCGCCGAGCACGCCAAGCACGCCGTCATACTTGCCGCCGGTCGGCTGGGTGTCGAGATGGCTGCCGACATAGACCGGCGGCAGATCAGGATCGGTGCCTTCACGGCGGGCAAACATCGTGCCCATCTCGTCGAGGCCCATTTCGAGCCCCGCCGCCTCGCACCAGCGCTTGAACAGATGCCGCCCCTCGCCGTCCGCGTCGGTCAACGTCTGGCGATTGTTGCCGCCAGCAATGCCGGGGCCGATCTTCGCCATCTCCATTATCGAATCCCACAAACGGTCTGAATTGATTCGCAGATTCTCGCCGGGAGCGGCCATTCAAAACCTCATCTATTGCGCGGCGTCCCCCTCCCCCTCGAGGGGAGGGTGGCCGCGAAGCGGTCGGGTGGGGTCGCCGAACATGCGCACGACCTTCTCCTTGACCACTTGCGCGACGTGCCATGCGCTGTTTATGACATCGGGCTCGTCAACGCGGAAGACATCGAATCCGAGCGATCGCAGATAGGCGTCACGGACAACATCGTGCCGTTTGCCTCGTTCCTGTTCGTGCAAATCACCATCCACTTCCACGACCAGCTTTACGGCAAGGCAGGCAAAGTCGACGATATAAGGCCCGATTGGAGCCTGACGGCGGAACTTGAACCCGCCCGATTTCAGCTCGCGCAGTTCATACCAAAGCAGGGATTCGCCTTTGGTCGCATGAACTCGAAGCGCGCGCGCCTTTTGACGCATTTCGAAGCTCACGCGAGTACGGGGCATCAGAAACAACCTCGCAGCAAGAGGTCAGGTCGGCGTGCGGCGCCACCGACCCCACCCGACCGCTTCGCGGCCACCCTCCCCTCGAGGGGGAGGGAAAGCTGCGCCGCGTTTCTCAATCCACCGCCCTCAGCACTTCACGCACATGGTCGATCAATTCGTTGATCTGGCCCTTGGTGATGATCAGCGGCGGCGACAGCGCGATGATGTCGCCGGTGGTGCGGATCAGCGCGCCGCGCTCGAACGCCTTGACGAACGCCGAGAAGGCACGCTTGGTCGGACTGCCGGGAATGGGCGCCAGCTCGATCGCGCCGATCAGGCCGATGTTTCTGATGTCGATGACGTTCGGCTCGCCCTTCAGCGAATGCAGCGCGTCTTCCCAATACGGCGCCAGTTCCTCGCCGCGGGTCAGCAGGCCCTCTTCCTTGTAGGTGTCGAGCGTGCCGAGGGCTGCCGCACAGGCGATCGGATTGCCCGAATAGGTGTAGCCGTGGAAGAACTCGATCATATGCTCGGGGCCGGTCATGAAAGCGTCGTGGATTTCCTTCTTGACGAACACCGCGCCCATCGGGATGACGCCGTTGGAGACGCCCTTGGCGGTCGTCATGATATCGGGCGTGACGCCGAAATAGTCGGCGGCGAACGGCGTGCCGAGGCGGCCGAAGCCGGTGATGACCTCGTCGAAAATCAGCAGGATGCCGTGCTTGGTGCAGATCTCGCGCAGCCTCTCGAGATAGCCCTTCGGCGGCAGGATGACGCCAGTGGAACCGGCCACCGGCTCGACGATGACGGCCGCAATGGTCGAGGCATCATGCAGCGCGACGATGCGCTCCAGCTCGTTGGCCAATTCCGCGCCATGCTCCGGCACACCCTTGGTGAACGAGTTCTTCTCGGGCAGATGCGTGTGCGGCATGTGGTCGACGCCGCCGAGCAGCGTGCCGAACATCTTGCGATTGGTAACGATGCCGCCCACCGAGATGCCGCCGAAATTGACGCCGTGATAGCCGCGCTCGCGGCCGATGAGGCGCGTGCGTGAGCCCTCGCCTTTGGCGCGGTGATAGGCGATCGCCATCTTCAGCGCGGTCTCGACCGATTCCGATCCGGAATTGGTGAAGAACACATGGTCCATGCCCTTCGGCGCCAGGTCGACCAAACGGTTCGCCAGTTCGAAGACGATCGGGTGGCCCATCTGGAACGCCGGCGCATAGTCGAGCTCGGCGGCCTGTTGCTGGATCGCCTCGGTGATCTTCGGCCGACAGTGGCCGGCATTGACGCACCACAGGCCAGCGGTGCCGTCGAGAACCTTGCGCCCGTCGCTCGTCGTATAATGCATGTCCCTGGCGGACACCATCATGCGAGGCGCCTGTTTGAACTGCCGGTTTGCCGTGAACGGCATCCAGAATGCGCTGAGATCGTTCGGCGTGACTTTCAGCCGGTTGGACATGACCAAGACTTCCCCTTGTAACCTGTTTCGGTGCGGCTAACGCTTGGTCTTCCCGACACTTGGTCTCTGCTGCGTTTTCGTGCTACGCAAATTTTGACCGATTGGACAAACGTTAGCACCGCCCTGCCGGCGGTCAAGGGATTACTAGCGGAAATGCGGCAGCTGAAGCGCGCTCCACAGACCGGAGAAAAACTGGTCCAGAGAATTGGTCCAGATGACCCTCGCGGCAACGTCCTGCGGGGATGACGACAGGCATGGACACCCCTGCCCCTCGCCGCACCCGCATTCAGCAGGAAAAACGCGAGCTGATCCTGGAGGCGGCGCTCGAAGTGTTCTCAACCAACGGCTTTCGCGGCTCGACCATCGACCAGATCGCCGAAGCCGCCGGCATGTCGAAGCCGAACCTGCTCTACTATTTCCGCCGCAAGGAGGACATCCACGAGACGCTGATGAAGCGGCTTCTGGACACCTGGCTGGCGCCGCTGCGCGAGCTCGACGACATCGGCGATCCCTTGACTGAATTGCGCAGCTACATCAGGCGCAAGCTCGAAATGGCGCGCGCTTTCCCTAGGGAAAGCCGCCTGTTCGCCAACGAGATCCTGCAGGGCGCGCCGCGCATAATGCCGATGCTGGAAGGCGAGTTGAAGACGCTGGTCGATGAGAAGGCCGCCGTCATCAAAGGCTGGATGCGCGCCGGCAAGATCGCCCGCACCGACCCCTGGCACCTGATCTTCTCGATCTGGGCGACGACACAGCACTATGCCGATTTCGACGTTCAGGTCCGCGCCGTGCTCGGCCCCGACCGCGGCGGAGACGGCCGCTTCGAGGACGCGGCAAGGTTTCTCGAGCAATTGTTCATCGACGGGCTGAAACCAAAGGGCTAGGGTCCGGACCCATAAGTTCGCGATTGAGATCGGCGGTACTTCCCACACAGGCCTTAGAAAGATGGATCGTTCCCAAGCCGTGCGAGGATTGCCCGCGCCTCGTCGCTGATTTCGTGGACAATCTCGGCGGCCGGCTGGACGCGGCGGACGAGGCTGACACCTTGGCCCGACCATAGGGCAAGGGCGTCGATATCGCCCTCGTCACCCGATCCCGGCGTATGAGATTGGTATGCAACCACGTGAAGCTAGCGCCATATCCTGACCTACACAGCGGGAACAGGTAAGGTCGCCTCACGCCCCGATTCCCGACGGTGGGGGTTGGCTGTGGCGACCACCGATTAGTTGATTTGACAATTGGTCGGGTCGGGCTCTGGGATGATTTGTTCGTGCGCACCACGCACCTGCTAAAAGGAGGAAGCGATGAAATCGATGAATCGCAGATCCACACTTGCCTTCGGTATTACAGTTGCAGCAGTTTTCGCCGTATGTGGAGGTTCGGCATTCGCGGACGATATGGATGTGACCCTGCTTACGCCTGACAAGCTGGTATGGAAGGATAATCCGGGCCTGCCGAAAGGGGCTCAAACCGCCATCTTGGTGGGCGATCCGGCGAAAGCTGGCGACGTGGTCGTCCTGCGCGCCAAGTTTCCGGCCAACTATCAGGTTCCGCCCCATACTCACCCGTATGCCGAGACCATTACTGTGATCAGCGGTAGCGTCGGCTTTGGTGTTGGGGAAAAGGTCGAAAAGAATGGTGACTTGCTCAAACCGGGCACCTTCTACGCGCAACCAGCAAATCACGCGCATTACGTCTGGACAGCAGGGGAAGAGGGTATCATCGAAGTTCATTTTGTCGGTCCGGGAGGGATCAACTACATCAACCCGGCTGACGATCCGCGCAAGAAGTGAAATGCGGCTCAGCCGGCTACTTTGCACCTCGCACACCCTTGTTGCCCGGAATAGAAGCGCGAGCTTTACCTCACGCGGATAAATGCAAACCGCATCAACGGAAGCGGAGCTCGGCAGCTCAGGCTCCCTCTCTCTCTCCTTCTGCCAAAAATCGTGGCCCATTGGCGATATTAAGAAAGCTGGTCCCGGAGACGTTGGAATTTGCCACTGGGGCATGACCGCCTCGGGTCATTCCGAACGGGAAGTTCGCTCCAAGAGCGGTCTTTCGATGCTCTGCCCGCTATGATTTCGGCTGTCGTGATTGGGTCACGGATTGTCGTAGCGCTGCCCAGAAGGAAGGGCATGGGTCGATTCTTGCCGTCCACAACTTGCACCGGTGGAGTTCGGATGACGCGAGGTTTGATTCTTCTTGCACGGATTGTCGTCGGAGCGTGGACTAGTTCGGCATTAGCTCAAGATGCCACCGAGAAAACCTTTCCCCACGACACTACGCTTAGCGATGTAGCTCCCTTGAAGCTTGCAATCCGGAAGCACCTTGCCATCTCGACGGAACCAACAGTGTTCATCGCGATGGCTCGCATAGGAGAAAGTGGGGTTGTCTACCTTTGTGGGCTTACGGATGGTGGCAGCGTGTCGACCTCCATTCTCTTCTTTGCGCATAAGACAGATGGGGCTGTCGAAGTCGAAGAAATTGATAGTGACTCCAAAATCGATGGCAGGGCCAAAAAGCTTTGCGACACTCACGGCTTCCGCACCCCTATCCCCGGCTGAACCTCCGCAACCTTTAAGGACAGCTTCCCATTTCGCCCATCTTGGTCATTCCGCATTTATGAGTTCACGACCTAACTCTCGTTTCGTCATCCTGGGGTCTGCGCTGCGTCGCTCCGCTCCTTGCTGCGCCCCAGGATGAGGAAGCTGACAGGCTGCGGCCAGCATCGGCTGAATGCGTCGGGGGACTACCCATCGGCGTATAGGCAGTATCGATACCAGGATAAAGTTTGACCTGTTTGACCGGTGCCGGACGTCCCATCTTCCACTTAGAGCAATGACATGGAGGCTCCAAGCATGGAACTGAACGACAAGGCAATCCTCATCACCGGATCGACAGATGGCGTCGGCCGTTTGGTCGCGCAAAGGCTCGGCGCCGGCGGGGCGCGGGTCCTGGTGCATGGCCGCGATGGGACACGGGGCAAGGCGACGGTCGCTGAGATCGAAGCTGCCGGCGGCAAGGCCGAGCTTGTCGTCGCCGACCTGTCGTCCCTGGCCGAGGTCCGCCGTCTCGCCGAGGCCGTGCGCGCCAGGACTGACCGGCTCGACATTCTCATCAACAACGCCGGCATTGGCACCGCGGGCACCAAACGACAGGTCAGCGCCGACGGCTACGAACTGCGCTTTGCCGTCAATTATCTCGCCGGCTTCCTGCTCACATCAGAGCTTCTGCCGCTGCTCAAGGCGAGCGCGCCGGCGCGCATCGTCAACGTTGCCTCGGCCGGCCAGCAGGCGATCGATTTCGACGACGTCATGCTGACCCGCAACTACGACGGCGTCCGCGCCTACTGCCAGAGCAAGCTGGCGCAGATCATGTTCACCATCGATCTGGCGCAGGAACTGAAGGGCGCCAATGTGACCGTCAACAGCCTGCATCCGGCAAGCTACATGAACACGACCATGGTCCGGCAGGCAGGCATCACGCCGTGGAACTCGGTCGAGACGGGCGCCGATGCTATCCTCAGCGTCGCGACATCGCCAGCGCTCGAAGGGCGGAGCGGCCTCTATTTCGACGGCCGGAATGAATCTCGCGCCAACGCGCAAGCCTATGACGCAAAGGCAAGGCAGCAATTGCGGACATTGAGCCTTGACCTCGTCGGGCGCCCCTCCCCGATATCGAAGGAACGGCATTCATGACTGAGAAAATCCAACATGCCGTGATCGTCGGCGGCTCGTCCGGCATCGGCCTGGCCACGCGCGGAAGCCGGGCTCGGGTATGAAGGTGACCATCACCGGCCGCAACCAGGAAAAGCTCAAGGGTGCATGGCGCAGCCTTGGCGGGGCCGGCCAGCGATTTGCCGCATAGTGCACGTCGCCCAAAAACCTACCGTCGGGCTTTGACCCGAGGGTGCGCAGCGGTTTTGGGATAACGACATGCATTAAAACAAGCGGTATGGCACGCTGTTCGAAAAGGCTCAATCGGACGTCAGGCCGGGCCAGAAGGCCAGCGCCATTAGCCCGGCGATAATGGCATACCATACCACCGTATGGGTTGCCTTCATGATCGGCCGCCCCACTTCCCGTGCCCGGTTCGGATGCAGGGGGTCATACATGACCTTTACCGCCGCTCCGACCGAACCGGTCATGTTATTGACCGGCAAATGCGATTCAAAGCGCCAGATCTTGCCGAGGCGATCGGCGAATTCGATGGTCGGCGTCCTGGGCGAGTCGTCGGACATCTTTATCTCCACCACCTTGCCTGTCACATAGACGCGACGGTGCCGAAGCACGAGATCGCCATAGGTGTGGGGAACGACAAGCACAAGGAAAAAGAGACCGCAGACGAAGCACCAGAGTTGGATATCGCTCGGAAAATAGCCGAATGTTTCGGCAAGCGCCCGAAGCGGCGAGAGCGCGAGGTGAAAGGCCTGCGAAACGCTTCCCCAGAAGCTATTCCAGCTTTGCTCCATAAAGGCTCCGACAAGCGAAACTGAGCCAATCATACGAGGCAATCGCAACGGAGCGATTAATGCGCTGATGACAATTCATACCATAGCGGCAGCGCGATTCCTCTTAAAGCGCCTGGCCCATCAGCGCCAGAAATCCTCCGGTCAGCGCGACGTTGCCGATGAAGCCGTTGATGCGGGCTGCGCGTTCCTGCCCTTGATGGTCCCAGAAATTGTGAAACATCGGCGTCGCGACAAGCAGGAACAGGATCAGGCATGCGGCCGCCAAGGCGGTCCAGATGCCCACGATCACCAGCGCTCCGGAAACGATCTGCAGGACGATCCCCGGCCACAGCATCAGCCGCGCCTGCGGCACGCCGCGTGTCGTCATCAGCTGGGTCAGGAAGCCTACATTCTGCACATTACGCAGGCCGGCAAAGACGAACGCGCCGCCGAGCAGCAGGCGGGCGACAAGAAGAATCTCATTCTCAAAATTCGACAACATGCTCTTGATCCCAAAGCAAAAAGAGACGCGGGGGGTTAGCCCCGCGGCAGGTGCCGGCCCGCAGGCGGCGTTTGGCGCCCCGTCCCGATGTATTGGGGGGGAGGGGACCCAGCGCCCGGTGCACGGGTTTTTGAATGCGCTGGCCCCGGCCCGG
>NZ_JBVVQY010000010.1:0-1389 GCF_055811615.1 Mesorhizobium sp. WSM4807 | reverse complement strand
CCCCCCCTCCCCGGGGGGGGCAAAAAAAAAAAAAAAATAAAAAAAAAACCAAAAATTTCTTTTCACAAAAAAAAAAAACCCCCCGGGGGGATTACCCCGGGGCGTCAGGTCCGTCCGCTCAGGCGGCTTTGGCCGCCGCTACCGGATGAATGGCGTGGAAGGGAACGCAGAGCCGGTTCCAGGTGTTGATCATGCCGATCGCCACGGACAGCTTGACCAGTTCCTCTTCCGAGAAGTGTTCGAGCGTTTTTGCGTAGAGATCGTCCGGTACGCCGCGGTCGGCGATCTTCGTCACCACGTCGGTCCAGGCAAAGGCGGCGCGTTCGCGCTCGGAAAACAGCGGTGATTCCTTCCAGGCGGAGACGAGATAGAGCCGCTGTTCGGTCTCGCCATCGTGGCGCGCCTCGCGGCTGTGCATCTCGACGCAATACGAACAGCCATTGATCTGCGACGCCCGCAGCTTGATCAGATGCAGCAGGCTTGCCTCCAGCCCGCACTCGTCGACTGCCTTGTTGAGCGCCGATACCGCTTTCATGATTTCCGGCGCCGCGCCGAAGAATTGCAGCCTCTGCTTCATCGTCATTACCTTTCACGCTTGCTTGGTTGAACTCGATTTCTGCGGTCGCTGATGGCGCTCGACAAAGGCGCAGTTCGCGGCGACTGAACGGGGATCGGCATCGCTCATATATTCCGCCACGATGTCGGACAGCCGCGCCTCGGCAAGAGCGGCGCGATAGGCGCGTTCGGCCTTCAGCATCGCGACGCTGATGCCGCAGGGTTTGACGTAAACCGAGGCATCGAGCCTGGCCGGCCCGCATTGACGGATTTCGCCGCAGCGGAAGGCCGGTTCGCGTCCTTCGACGGCGAGCACGATGTCGAGCAGCGTTATGCGCTCGGCCGGCCGCGCCAGCCGGTAACCGCCCGATGGCCCGGGCACCGATTCCAGGATGCCCGACGCCGTCAGCGCGTTGAGATGCTTGAGGAGATAGCTCGGCGACAGGCCGAACGCTTCAGCCATGGCAGCACCCGGCATGGTCGCCGCGCCTTCGACGCCGGCAAGCATCGCGGCGCAGTGGATGGCCGCTTCGACGCCCTCACCCAGCTTCATCGTGCTGATCTCCAATTCATGGATATATCATATCGTGGATAATTTTTATCCGCAATAGAGAATATTCCACTTTGGGAGTGCGGTGGCGGGCTTATGACGTTTCAGGAATTCCGGCACCTGATCCTTTCAGATCGTTGCGCCGCCGCCCTTTATTGCCCTGCGGGCGCCAGTCTGCAGGACTTCGGTTCCTCGCGCCCGCTGCGCGGGGGAGAGAAGCTATGGGGCGGCGGCGAGGGTTGTGGCACCATCGTTGCTGTGAACTCAACGAATGGAGCGCCCCG